>JANXYE010000466.1 GCA_025350285.1 Chloroflexota bacterium | reverse complement strand
CTAACCCGTTGGCGCACACCGCCCCTGCCTGCTTCCCTTCCCTCTCCGCACAGCCTGCCGTGCCACGCGCCCGCGGTTGCCGTGCGCCCTGAACCCATGAATCGAGAGTCCTGACCATGCCTACCGACCGCGTCCAGCTTTACGACACCACCCTCCGCGATGGCTCGCAGATGGAGGGCATCTCCCTCTCCGTCGAAGACAAGCTCCGCATCACCCGCAAGCTCGACGAACTGGGCCTCGAATGGATTGAGGGCGGCTTCCCTGGCTCGAACCCCAAAGACGCCGAGTACTTTCGGCGCCTGCCCTCCCTGAACCTCAAGAACGCGAAGGTCAGCGCCTTCGGCGGCACCCGCAAGCCCAACCTCACCTGCGAATCGGACCAGAACATCCAGTCCATGGCCGCCGCCGGCACGCCCGGCATCACGCTCGTCGGCAAAGCCAGCATGTACCAGGTCCAACGCATCCTTGAGACCAGCCCCGAAGAGAACCTCGCGATGATCTTCGAGACCGTCCGCCACTTCAAGGACATGGGCAAAACCGTCTTCTTCGACGCCGAGCACTTCTTCGATGGCTTTATCGGCGACCCCGACTACGCCCTCCAGTGCATCGCCACCGCCGCCCGCGCCGGCGCCGATGCCCTCGTCCTCTGCGACACGAACGGCGGCATGACCACTCCCGCGATGCTCCGCGCCATCGGCGCCGCGAACGACCGCGTGCACGACGTTCGTCTCGGTATTCACTGCCACAACGATGCCGGCCTCGCCGTCGCCAACTCGCTCGCCGCCGTCGAAGCGGGCGTCTGGCAGGTCCAGGGCTGCATCAACGGCTGGGGCGAACGCTGCGGCAACGCCGATATCCTCACCATCCTCGCCAACCTCAAGCTGAAGATGGGGATCGACGTGATCGAGGACGAGCAGTTGGCCCGTCTCGCCGAAGTAGCGACCTTCGCCAACGAACTCGCCAACATGGTCCCCAACCCCCAGGCCCCATATGTCGGGGCAAGCGCGTTCGCCCACAAGGCTGGCTATCACGTCGCCGGCATCATGAAGGACGAGAACGCCTACCAGCACATCGATCCCGGCCTCGTGGGAAACCACAGCCGCGTCCTCGTGAGCGAACTTGCGGGCCAGCGCAACCTCCTCATGAAGCTCGCGGAGCAGGGCATCGACTACCCATTCTCCCAGGCCGAAATCAAGCAGCTCCTCGAGACGGTGAAGCAGAAGGAGAGCGAGGGCTACCAGTACGAAGGCGCCGAAGCCAGCTTCGAACTGCTCGTCCGCCGCACCCTCCCCGGCTACCGCGCCCCCTTCGAACTCGAAGACTTCGTCATCGTCGAGCGCCGCCGCAAGGGCGCTGAAGGGAGCCAACTCGGCGAGATGCTCGCCGAGGCGATGGTCAAGATCCGCGTCTCCGGGGAACTCGAGCAGACCGCCGCCGAGGGCAACGGCCCGGTCAACGCCCTCGACCTTGCCGCCCGCAAGGCCCTGAAACCGTTTTTCCCGAACGTCTCCAACCTCAAGCTCGTCGACTACAAAGTGCGCATCCTCGACAGCCAGGCGGCCACCGGCGCGCGCGTGCGCGTGCTGATAGAAAGCACGGACGGCGTGCGTTACTGGACGACGGTCGGTTCGAGCACGGACATCATCGAAGCGAGCTGGCTGGCGCTCGCCGACGCCCTCGAATACGCCCTCCTCCCGGGCTAGGAGCGTCCGGCCAGGATTCCAGGTCGGCTCGAGCGCCGCACGCTGCAATCCTGGCCGCGACCGGAAGAAGCGGTCTTTGCGGGCGCTCGCGCCTCCGAGTCAGCGACACCCGCGCGAGCGGCGCTCACCCATCCTTCCGCGCCCGGGCTGCTACGGTATGTCTATGGCACTACACCAGATTCACGCGACCCAGCGCATCCCCCTCAACCTCGACGAGGCCTGGGCCTTCTTCAGCGACCCCCGAAACCTCAAGACGATCACCCCGCCCTGGCTGGGGATGACCCTCACCTCCGAGCCGCCAGAGACGATGCACCCGGGGCTGCTCATCACCTACAAGATCAGCCCGCTCGGCCCGATTCGCCTGAGCTGGGTGACAGAGATTACCCACGTGGTGGACCACGAACTGTTCGTGGACGAACAGCGGTTCGGGCCGTACCGGTTCTGGCACCACCAGCACCACTTCCGCGCGGTCCCGGGCGGCACGGAGACAGGCGATATCGTCAGCTACGACGTCGGCTTCGGACCGATCGGCGAAATCGTGAACAAACTGACGGTGGGCGAGCGCGTCGCGAGCATCTTCGACTACCGCAAGACGGTGCTCGACGAGCGGTTCGGGGTCTGGAAGGGCGATACCCTCCGCCTCGCGAGCTGAAGAGACCCGCTCAAACGCGCGCCCAGATGAGCAACGTAAGCCAGAACACCAGGCTCGCCGCGCTCGCCACGAACGCGCGCTGCACCGCCGCGAACTTCACGCCCGCAATCGTCGAGACCACGTGCACCTGGCTCAGCAAGTCGTCCTCCAGTTCGTCCTCGTGAATCAACTTGCCGCGCTCGCGAAACCGCTCGGGCGGCGTCGCCCGGATGTCATCGAAATACACCCTCGAACGCTGGTCGGGCGGCGTCGCCGTCCGCCTCGGCGCTCGCGGCACGAACACCACCGAAGCGAGCACCCACGCAATCGCCGCCGCGGCCACGTACCCGGCGAGCAACGCCCACGCTGCCGCAATCGCCAACCCGTGCTGGATAGACCCGTCGAACAACCCCTCTAGCGATCCAATCTGGCTCACCGTGACCGCCGCCATTGTCGCCTGCAACGCCAGCACCGGCGCCGCCTTCGCATCCGCGATGAACGTCAGCTGGATAGCCCGGTCAAGCGTCCGCGTGTGGTGCTCGATCCGGTCTTCGGGGCCGAGGAAGCCGCCGCCGGGTTCGAAATGCGCTGCCCGGCGAGGATGGGGCGGATCGGGTTCGTCGGGCACCCTGTTATTCTTGGGATCGTGAGGGCCACGTTCAAGCCGCCGGACTCCGGACCGTGTTACGATTGCGAGCGTGTCGCAGTCAACCGTGTCCGGGAACATCAGTCGTGGCCCAGCCTTGGGGCCTGACACCTCGCCCGAGGCCGAGGAGCTTCGCCGCGAACTTCTGATCTACCTCCGGAGCCTTGAGCAAGACCCTGATCCGCCGATGTCATACGCGGAGATTCAGGCGGAGATCGATGCAGTCAGGGCCGAGCGGCGAGAGCGTGATGCGGCTCGTACTCGACATTAACATCGCCGTATCACGTCTGCTCTGGTCGGGACCTGCAAGCCGGTTGATCGAGGCGGCGGCCGAGCGCCGGATCGAAGTCTTCGTAACCACCCGTCTGCTGGAACAACTGAGGAGTGTGTTGGCGCGAGAGAAGTTTCGCCAACGACTTCTCCTTAAGCAAACGACTATTGACCGCACGGCCGCGCGATTCCGCGCCATCGTCACAGTCGTCGAACCTTTTGACATCGGTGCACCCGTCGTACGCGATCGCGATGATCTCGCCATTCTGGAATGTGCCGTCGCCGCCAACGCTGACATGATCGTCTCCGGTGACGATGACCTGCTCGTGCTGCAGGAGTTCCGCAATATCCCAATCGTCAAGCCCGTCGATGCGGCCCGGACACTCGGCTACCGGGTTTAAGCCAGATGCGCCGGCAATTTATGGCCCAGCGCCCGCCCGAGGATGATCCAGCCTTCCAGGACCTCCGCCAACTCGGCGCGGCAGCCCTCTAGCGTCGCTGAGTTTGCCCAGACCCCACTCAGCCCCGGGATCTCTCCATAGAATTCCCCATCGCTGAGGACTTCGTAGCGCGCTCCGGCCATTGCCGCAGAGAGGTAGCGGGACAACATGCCCCGATTCTACCACTCGCGCCCACAGGTCCGCCTACACCCCGACCGGCTCCTTCGCCGCCTTGATGTTCACCGGGATGGCGCTCTGCCAGGCCATGCCGGTCCACTTCTCGTGGTGCTTGTCCAGATTCACCAGCCGGTTGGTCGAAGAACCGATCGTCCGCACCTTGTGGTCGTTCTCCGGCGTGTCGCCCCAGGAGTGGGACATGGAGATCACGCCGCTGGGCACATCATCCGTCGCCTCCACCACGCCAAGGATGGTCGAGCGGTCCGAGGTGATCTCGATCAGGTCGCCCGAGTTGATCCCGAGTTCCGCGATGTCCACCGCGCTCATATAGGCGAGGTTCGTCGTGATCCCCTTCGCGAGGATCGCCGGCAGGTCCCGCCCAGAGGAGTTGTTTACGTCCCGCAGTCGCCTGCTGATAAGCCGGTGGCTGAACGCCTCTTCCATGGTGTAGCCGCCGTGGCCGGTCACCGGCTCCGCTCGTACCTCGCGCAGCTCAGCGATGAGCTCGATCTCGCCCGCTTGCAGCCGCGCCCCATCCGGGCTCTCCGCGCGCTGCACCTTCATCTCCACCGGGAACAGCGCCCCACCCGGGTGCTTCCGCACTTCGGAGAGCGGGACGCGCGAACCCGCCGTCAAAAGGTCCAGGTACTCGTCTGAGGTCGGCTTGCGGTCCATCGGCATCGCCCCGCCCGCGAGCACGACTTCCGTGCCAAGCCGCTTCGCCAGTCCCCAGAACACTTCCCACTCCTCGACGAGGTCGCCTTCGGCCTCGACCGCCGCCGCCGCGTACTGTGCGTACGGCTCGGGGAACCACGTGTCGATGAGGAGCGTCGCGTCCGGGCGCTCGAGCCCCAGCTTCGGCGCGATGATGTAGTCGCACAGCTTGGCCGTCGCCGACATCTTGATGTCTATCGTCACATTCAGCTCAAGCGACTTCATCGCCTCAATCGTCTTGAGCTGGTCCGGCCACGCCGAAACCGGGTTCCCGGCGATCGTGATGAGAGCTCTAACCTGCCCCGGACCAGGCGTCAGGATCTCGTCCGCCGCGACCGTGGCCTGCAGGTCGCCATCCGGCATGTAGGCGGTAATGCCCTTGATCCGGCTCTTTTCGCCCATCTGCGGCACGCCCTTGCCCGCCATCACGTTCGTGAACCGCGGCATCGTCGGGGTCAGCGTGCCCGGGTTCGGGATTGACTCGCCTTCGCGCAGGTACCGCCCACAGAGCGTATTCAGCGTCACCACCAGCTGTTCCGAAAGGTTGCTGCGCGGCGCCATCGATGGCCCGGTGCCCGATGTCGCCATCCCCCGCTTCCCTTCCGCGAAGATGTGCGCCGCCTTTATGACATGCTGCGCCGGGACACCCGCCCGCGTCTCCACGTAGTCTGGCGTGAAATCCTTCACCGCTTCCCGAAGTTCCTCGACCCCAGCCACATGCGCCTGGACGAAGTCTCCATCGTAGAGCCCTTCCTCAAGGATGACGTGGATGATCCCGGCCAGCAGCGTCGGGTCCTCGCCCGGCTTCACCTGTAGGTGCAGGTCCGCCCGCTTCGCCACATCCGACGACCGGGGGTCGATGACGATGAGTTGCAGACCGCGCTTCTGCGCGTCGTTCAGCCGCTTCCACGGGTTGTACGCCGGGAACTTGATCCCAGCGAACATCGAAACCAACGGGTTGCACCCGACCATCAGCATCACGTCCGAGCCGTCGAAGCTCTGGTCGCCACCGCCCCAGATGCCATGCCGCATCATCGCAATCTGCTTGCCCGGCTGGTCGATGCTGGCGCTGCAGAACATCATCGGCGAGCCGATCCCCTTGTGCCACGCCTTCGAAATCGCCAGCAGGCCCCCGTAGAGGTAGGCGTAGGTCCCGTTGTAGGTCGCCACCGCGCGCGGCCCGTCCCGCTCGATGATGACACGCAGCTTGCCGGCAATTTCGTCCATCGCCTCTTCCGAGGAGATCGGCACGAACGTCCCGTCCGGCATCCGCTTCAGCGAAGTCCGCAGCCGCTCCGGGTGGTTGTGTTGGTCCGGCAGGTTCCGTCCCTTGATGCAGGTGTACCCACCAAAAATCGGGTTGTCCGCATCGCCGCGCACCGCGACCACCTTGTTCAGCGTCGTGTCCACGTCAACGTCCACAGCGCAAAACGCATGGCACATACGGCAGAACGACTTCTTGGTTTCGATGGGCATAGGTCGGGCCTCCCGGGCTGGCTGGTTGGCCAGTATTCTACACACGAACGCCAACAGGTGCCGAATCCCCCGTTTGGGCCAGGCGCCGCGCCGAACTCGCTTCAACGATCGCCGCTTTACGGATACAGTGTCCGTTCTATGGTCGATGCACGCGACATTCGAACGCACCTGGAAGCCCTCGTGGGCCGCGCCGTTGAAGCCGCCATCGCCGCCGGCGACCTCCCGGATGTGCCCCTCACCGGCCCCTCCGTCGAGCGCCCAAAGGATGTCGCCAAAGGCGATTTCGCCAGCACACTCCCGCTCCGCCTCTCACGCGCCGCCATGAAGCCGCCGCTGAAGGTCGCCGAGGCGATCGTCAAGCACCTCGCCGGCGAACCCGCCATCGACCCTCCAGACATCGCCCCGCCCGGCTTCATCAACTTCCGCCTCTCCCAGCGCTTCCTCCAGAACCAGGTCGAAGTCACGCTCGCGATGGGCCCCGCTTACGCCGACCTTGCCCTCGGCGCCGGCCAGAAGGCCCAGGTTGAGTTCGTTTCCGCGAACCCCACCGGCCCCCTCCACGTCGGCAACGGCCGCGGCGCAGCCATCGGCGACGCCCTCGCCTCGTCGCTCGCCGCCGCCGGCTACGATGTCCAGCGCGAATACTACGTCAACGACGCGGGCACCCAGACCGACACCTTTGGCGGCACGCTCTACGCCCGCTACCAGCAACTCTTCGGCCGCGAAGTCACCATCCCGGTCGATGGCTACCCCGGCGAATACATGCTCGAACTCGCCCAGGATATCAAAGCCGAAGCGGGCGACTCCTTCCTCCTTCCGCCGGGCGCCCCGGCCCCGCGAGACCTGAACGCCCTCGGGATCGAACTCATGGTCCGCAAGATTCGCGAAACGGCGGCCCGTTTCGGTGTCAACTACGACCGCTGGTACAGCGAGAAGTCGCTCTACGACCCCGAAGGCGCCTACGAGGCGGCTATTGGCATCCTCCGCGCCAACGGACAGCTGGCGGAGCGGGAAGGCGCGCTCTGGTTCAGCTCCAGCGAACTCGGCGAAGAGAAAGACAATGTCGTCGTCCGCTCAGACGGCCGCCCAACCTACTTCGGCAGCGACATCGCCTACCACTACGATAAGTTCGCCCGCCGCGGCTTCAACCTCGTGATCGATGTTTGGGGCGCCGACCATCACGGTCACGTCTCGCGCGTCAAAACCGCCACCCGCGCCGTCGGCGGCGACGCCGACAACCTCCACATCCTTCTCTACCAGCTGGTCACGCTGAAGCGAGGCGGCGAAGTTGTGCGCCTTTCCAAGCGCAGCGGCGAGTTCATCGGCCTCGACGAACTCATCGACGAAGTCGGCAAGGACGCCGCCCGCTT
>JANXYE010000455.1 GCA_025350285.1 Chloroflexota bacterium | reverse complement strand
CCGCTAGAATGATCAAACAAAACCTTCAGCTCTCGGGAGATGTCGGCCGGGTCAACCGCAAGCTCAACGTCCCGGCTGGCATGGTGTTCACGCAACGCATCAACTTCGGCTTCACCGGGCTCGTGGCCAGCCTGCGAGCGGAGGGTCCGTGGGCGTCGATCATCCGTGAATATGTCAAAGGATCGTGGCCGACCACAGACTTGGGCCGTCAGTCCCAGGCGTGGTCCCCCACCGGATGGATCTGAGGGGAGGCCACATTGCTCGACGTGTCGCATACGGCCCCCGTGAATGCTGCGAGCCCTGCAGCAGGCGCTGCTCCCGCCGTCCTCTGGTTCCGCCGGGATCTTCGCGGCCACGATCTCCCCGCACTCAGCGCGGCAATGGCGCGAGGCGCCGTGGCTCCCCTGTCTGTCTTCGACGCGAAACTTATCGGCGGTCGCTGGGCCAGTCCCAATCGTTGGTCGTTCCTTCTCGCCTCGCTCTCGTCTTTGGATAGCGAGTTGCATGCAAGGGGGACGCGATTACACATCCGCTTCGGTGACCCGGTCGATGCGGTACCTGCCTTTGCGCGGGCCAGCGGAGCAGCCGCGGTGCTTGTGAGCCGCGACTACGCGCCGTACGGACGCCGCCCGGATGCTCGTGTCGCAGCTGCCCTGGGCAAAGACGGCGTGAGCTTCGAAGCGCTGCCGGGGCAGCTGATAGCCGAGCCGGAACAGGTGCAAACCAAGGCGGGCCGATGCTACTCGGTCTTCTCGCCTTATCACCGTACTTGGCTCGTGGCGGCGCGTCGGACCGTCCTCCCCGCCCCCGATGCGATTGCGGGAGTGCACGGATTGGAATCCGGCGTCCTCCCGTCTCTGGCCGAAGTGGGTGGAGCCGGAGCGGCGGCTCAATTGATCCCTGCGGGGGAGGCCGCCGCCCGCTCTCGCCTTGCGGCTTGGGCTGCGCGAGGTATTTCGGACTACGGCAACGCGCGCAACCTGCTTGCGGTCGATGGTACATCGCGACTCAGCCAGGACCTGCGCTTCGGCCTCCTCTCATCGCTGGAGGTCCTCCATCGCTGGCCCCCAGCAAACGGGGGTCAAGGATCCTGTCGTGCAGGTGAATGGTGCCGATTCGACGACGTTCATCGCGGAGATGTGCTGGCGGGACTTCTACGCGCATGTCCTCTTCGCAGAACCGCGAGTCGCACGCGAAGCGTGGCGGCGGGACAACGACGGCATCAGGTGGCTACACGACGCTGATGGACTCGCTGCGTGGAAGGAAGGTCGAACGGGCTATCCCATCGTGGACGCCGCTATGCGCCAGCTGATGGCCACAGGCTGGATGCATAACCGCGCCCGCATGGTCGCTGCCTCATTTCTCGTGAAGCACCTCCTGATCGACTGGCGAGAGGGAGAGGCGCACTTCATGCGCCACCTGGTTGACGGCGATCCCGCAAGCAACAACGGAGGATGGCAGTGGGCCGCCTCGACCGGAGCGGATGCACAACCGTATTTCCGAATCTTCAACCCGGTCGTGCAGGGCCAGCGCTATGACCCAGAGGGGGACTATGTTCGCCGTTGGCTGCCCGAACTGGCCGCCGCGCCGGTGAAGGACGTCCATGCCCCATGGACGATGCCGCGTATGGCACAACAGGCGGTGGCATGCCGGATCGGCAGGGACTATCCGGAGCCATGCCTTCGCAGGCTGAACGGCAGGGACTGCGGTTCGAATAACTCGCGGTATGGCCCACCATTTAGGTATATGAATATTCGCCTTATCAGATTACGACATCGTGCCCGCCGTACGATGGCTACGCGGTTCCGCCCGACTCCTCCAACCCTAACCTCGCCCGTGCCTGAGAAGCCGCCCGGGCGTCTTACCTGTGAGACACCGTCCTCGGAAAGTGGCCTCCCCGTTCATGATCGTCCAGCGGTAGCCGTTAGCGCGGCGAACGCGGCGCCATTCACCCGCCGGAAAATCGAAGGCTTTTTCTGAACGGAGCATCTCGAGGCGTTCGTAGTCATAGACGACGATATCCGCCGGGCTTCCTTCCTTAAGGCTCCCGCGGTCGCGGAAGCCGGCGGCCTAGCCGGATGGGCACTGAGCCGCCAATGGGCCTCTTCGAGTTCCATGATTCTGCCATCGCGAACTCGATACCGCCCAGCCTACGCGCGGCCAACCTTTGTGGCGCGGCTATTACGCACGGGAGAGTTCCATGTAGCCGGACGGCGGCTCGTAGCCGACGAACGTCTTGCCCAGGACTTCGTAGTGCCGGTAAGAGATCAAGGCGTGGTTCGCCGCCTGGTGTGCGTCTCGCAGCTGTCTCTCGAGTGGACTATCCATTCGACTCCCGGTCGTCCCTGCCGTGTTGTTGATCAGGTCGACGACCTGGCGTGCTGACTGCGCGGCATGCGAGCAAGCCAAGAGCGCGGGCCAGAAGAAAGACCACTCCGGCGCCAGTCGGCCTCCGCTTGCTGGGAGCGGCCCGAGATGTGCTTCGAGCCGATCCTGAGTATCGAGGACGAACGTTCGCGCAGCGAGCAGGGTCGCCTGGGCCTCGCCGATCCGATACTGGACTACGGGCTGATCCCTGAGCAAGGCGCCGGACCCCCAGGGCGCCTTCGCTTGCGCTAGTTC
>JANXYE010000431.1 GCA_025350285.1 Chloroflexota bacterium | reverse complement strand
AACAGCGAATCAGCGGGCATACGCACACTGTCGAAGAAGAACTGCCCGAATCCCGCCCGCCCGGCGATATTCCTTAGTTGGTGGAAGCTCACGCCCGGGGACGCCAGGTCGAGCAGGAAGTAGCTGATCCCCTTGTGCTTCGGCACCGTCGGATCGGTGCGGGCGAGCATGTACATCCAGTCGGCGTAGTGGCCATGGCTCGTCCAGATCTTCGTGCCGTTGAGGATCCATTCGTCGCCGTCGCGCACCGCGCTCGTCTGGAGCGAAGCGAGGTCCGAGCCAGCGCCCGGTTCGCTGAAACCCTGGCACCAGACCGTGTCCCAGTTCGTTATCCCCGGCAGGTGGCGGGCCTTCTGCTCGCCGGAGCCGTAGAGCATGATCGTGGGGCCGGCGTAGCCAACGGCCGGACCGCGGCCGCCGCTGGGAGCGCGGGCGTAGGACATCTCTTCGCTGAAGATGAGCTGCTCGACGGGGCCGAGCGCCATTCCGCCGTACTCTTTCGGCCAAGCGGGCGCGATCCAGCCCTTCGCGGCGAGCTTCTTGTTGAACGCGCGCAGGGCGGGAGGGTCCTCCTCTTCGGCGTAGAAGAACGATTCGATGGCGGGTTCAACGTTGGCGGCCAGCCAGGCGCGCACCTCGTCCCGGAGGGCGGCCTGGGTAGACGTGAGGCGAAACTCCATGGCGCGGATTATACAGTCGAAGCGTTGTCCGCAGAGACACGGAGGTGTGGAGGATCCTCAGAGTCCTGGATTCGACGCCTTCGTGCGCTCCGCGTCTCCGTGGCTCAGCCTCTCAAGGGCGGCCGCCGCCTGGTCGAGGCGGGCGATGCGGTGGACATGGTCTGCTTCGAGCCAGTGATTTCGAGGCCAGTCGATGAGGAAGACGGCGGGCAGGAGGGCGCTGAGCCAGTTCGCGGTGTGGGGGTCGTCTTCGAAGTGGGCGACGGCGCCGAGTTCCTGGACGCGCCGGGCCTTGTAGGCGGCCGGGGTCTCGTGCCAGCCGGCGCGGAGGTTGATCTCGGGGATGGAGCCGAAGTAGCGCGCGAACCAGGCTTCAGTCAGGCCGCGGGCCGCTTCCGAGCGGGCGGAGAGTACGCGGCAGTCGTAACGCGCGGAGAGTTCGCGGAAGCCGACGACGGCGCCAGGCATCGGCTTGCGGCCGAGGTAGCGCCAGCGTTCGGTCATCCAGAGCAGGCCACGTTTGCCGGACGCCGTCCGGGATCTGTGGCGGCCTTTGCCCGGGTTGATGCCGAACGGCGGGCGGCAGAGCACACCATCGAGGTCGAACGTGACAACGAACTTCATGGCTTCATGGTAGAAGGCGGGGGCGCGGGCGCCATGCGCTGGCCCGTAGCGGACGCAAACGTGAACTTCCGCTGGTGGAGATCCTTGAAGTTGTGGGACTGGCGGGGGCGGCGTTCGCGGCAGGCGCGATCAACGCGGTGGCCGGGGGCGGGTCGCTCGTGAGCTTCCCGGCGCTCATCGCGGCGGGGTACACGTCCAAGGTCGCCAACGTCACGAATACCGTGGCCCTCTGGCCGGGCTACTTCGCCGGCTCGGTGGGGTACCGGAGCGAACTCAGTGTCCAACGGCAACGGGTGAAGGCGCTCGTCCTGCCGAGCGTCCTCGGGGCCGTCGCCGGGTCGGCCATCCTCCTTTCGACGCCGGCGAAAGCGTTCGAAACGATCGTCCCGTTCCTCATCCTCTTCGCTTCCGCGCTGATGGCGTTTCAGGATCAGATCGCGGCGTTCATGCGGGCTCGCGGACACAATCCGGGGCCCGGAGCGGAGCGCTCGCCGCTGTTGGCCGGGTCAACGTTCGTGCTTGCCGTGTACGGGGCGTACTTCGGCGCGGGGCTCGGCATCCTGCTGATGGCGGCGCTGGGCATCCTCTTGCCGGACGAAGCGCAGCGTTCGAACGCGCTCAAAGGCATCCTTTCGATGATCATGAACGCCGTCGCAGTCGTGTACTTCGCGGCGTTTGGGCCGGTGGAGTGGCTGCCGGCGGGGGTCATGGCGGTGGGGGCGACCGCTGGGGGCTTCCTTGGCGTGGGGGTGGCCCGCCGCCTGGGCAAGCGGTGGTTGCGGGTCGCGGTGGTCGCGTACGGGGTAGCGGCGGCGGTGGTGATCTTTCTGAAGTAGGAGCCCGGTGACGATTGACGCCGGTCCGTCCGGACGGGTGTCGGCGGGAACCCTCGAGCTGGCCCGGCCCTGCTAGCCCGCTTCGGGGAAGCTGACGCATGTGGTGGTGCTTTCGATGCCATCGACGGCGCGGATATGGCGGCTGATAACCGCGGGGACATCGGAAAGGTTCGGGACTTCGACAACGGCCACGATGTCGTAAGGGCCCATCACCTGGTAAACCTCGGCGATGCCCTCAACGGCGTTGAGCTTGTTGTACACCTCAATGGTCTTGGCGGGATCGACGACGATGAGGACGAACGCTTTGATCGTGGCCATTGCTGTGCTCCGGTACGGGCCACGGGGCCCGCTTCTTCGTGATAGCGGAACGGTAGCAGCCGATGGTTTCGAGCATATTTCGGGGCGGCGCGGCAGCCATGATCCGGCGAAACCTCGTTGGCGTGTCAATCGTCGCGGAGTTTGAGCACGGCCATGAACGCTTCCTGGGGGATCTCGACGTTGCCGACGCGCTTCATGCGCTTTTTGCCTTCGGCTTGTTTTTCGAGGAGCTTGCGCTTGCGGGAGATGTCGCCGCCGTAGCACTTCGCGAGGACGTTCTTTCGCATCGCGCGGATGGTCTCGCGGGCGATGACCTTGCCGCCGACCGCGGCCTGGATCGGCACATCGAACATCTGGCGGGGGATAAGGTGCTGCAAGCGGCTCACGAGCACGCGGCCTTCGCGAGCGGCGTTTGAACTGTGGGTGATGAGCGAGAGTGCATCGACGGGCTGCCCGTTGACGAGGACATCAACCTTCTGCAGGTTGGCCGAACGGTAGCCGGTGAGGTGATAGTCGAGACTCGCGTAGCCGCTCGTGTCACCCTTCAGACGGTCGTAGAAATCGACCAGGATCTCGCCCATCGGAATGTCGTACTCGAGCAGCACGCGCGCTTCGCCCTGGGCGAGTTCGTTTTCGGGTTCGAGGTACTCCATCTTCATGAACTGGCCGCGGCGCGTGGTCACGAGGTCCATCACCTGGCCGATGTAGCGGCTCGGCGTGATGACGTCGATTTTCGCCCACGGTTCCTGGATCTCCTGGATCTGGGAGGGGTCAGGGAGGTCGGCGGGGTTGTCGATGACGACTTCCTCACCGGTCCTCATGATGACGTTGTATTCCACGCTCGGGGCCGTCGTGAGCAGGCTCAGGTTGTACTCACGTTCGAGCCGTTCGCCGACGATCTCCATGTGGAGCAGGCCGAGGAAGCCGCAGCGGAAGCCAAAGCCCAGAGCGACCGAGGTCTCCGGTTCGTAGACCAGCGAGGCGTCGTTGAGACTCAGCCTGGAGAGCGCTTCGCGCAGTTCCAGGTACTGGTCGCTATCGGTCGGATAGACACCGGCGAAGACCATCGGTTTGACCTGGCGATAGCCGGGGAGCGGTTCGGCCGCCGGGGCGGAGGCGAGGGTGATTGTGTCGCCCACGCGGCAATCGGCGACATCCTTCAGGCCAGTCGCGACGTAGCCCACTTCGCCGGCGCCGAGGGTCGCGAGCGGCTTCATCGCGGGGCTGAAAATCCCGTACTCCAGCGGTTCGAAGACCACGCCTGTCTGCATCAGGCGCAACGGGGCGCGATCTTCGAGGCGGCCATTGAAGACACGGACGTGGGCGACCACGCCTTTGTAGGCGTCGTACTTGGAATCGAAGATCAAGGCCTGGAGGGGCTCATCGGGGCTGCCCTTGGGCTGAGGGATGCGTTCGGCGATAGCGGCGAGGATCTCGGATGTGCCCACCCCCTCCTTCGCGCTGGCAAGGATGATTTCGTCGAGATCGAAGCCGATAACGCGTTCGAGCTCGCTGGCGACGCGCTGCGGTTCGGCGTGCGGGAGGTCAATCTTGTTGAGGACGGGGATGAGCTTGAGGTTCTGGTTCATCGCCAGGTAAACGTTCGCGAGGGTCTGCGCTTCGATGCCCTGGGAGGCGTCAACGACGAGGACGGCGCCTTCGCAAGCGGCGAGGGAACGCGAAACTTCGTACGTGAAGTCCACGTGGCCAGGGGTATCGATAAGGTTGTATTCGTACTCGATGCCATCGGCGGCCGTGTACGACATTCGGGCGGCTGCCGCCTTGATTGTGATGCCCTTCTCGCGTTCAAGGTCCATTGAATCGAGCAGCTGCTCGGACATATCGCGTTTGCTCACCGTGCCGGTCGATTCGAGGAGGCGGTCAGCGAGGGTTGATTTGCCGTGGTCGATATGGGCGATGATGCAGAAGTTGCGGATGCGGGACTGGTCCACGTTTCGAGTGTGGGGGGAGCGGGGGTTACGGGCTTCGACACCCACCCTGCGCGCAAGCCTTCGGCGGGGCGGGATGGCCGTAACACGCACGTTGGCGACGGGGCCGTCGCCTATGCGTTACCGTTGGATGCGGTGCCGGAGGGAGGTTCGAGATGTCGATTCGCATGGGGTTTGGCGTGGCGGGGTTCCCGTTTTCGGGGCCAGGCGCGTTCTTCGAATGGGTCGATCTGCTCGAAGCGAGCGCGACCGACTCGGTCTGGTTCAGCGAGCGGCTCGTCTCCTCGCAGCCGACGCTGGAGCCGCTGGCGGCAATGGCGCTCCTCGCCG
>JANXYE010000420.1 GCA_025350285.1 Chloroflexota bacterium | reverse complement strand
CGATGGTCGCCGTCTGAGCAAGATCCGTGCCTGACGGAAGGTGCGCTGCCCACGTTCTGGACGGCACTGAGTCTCCTACCGCCGCGAGCTGGCAAGCCAGTCTTCAACCCGCGCCGCGAACTGCGCTTGGTCGATGGCCGGATAGCGGAACAGGTCAGGTCGAATGGCATCGAACAGGCGGCTCAGTTCGGCTCGTTCGACAAGTCCAGGCGCCAGCATCTCGCCAACGTCGAGGAGGTCCTTCGAATGGCCCCGTTCGATTTTGGCGAGGGCCTGCGCGTAGAAGTCGTCCCGCGCGTAGAAGTCGTAATGAAAGAACGTCAGCGCTCCCTCCCGGGCTATCAGTCTCGAACGCTCCCGCCAGCGGGGAAGCGGCGGAATGAAGTCTTCCGGCGACGCCAACTCAACGTTCATGTCGAGTTCAGTCTTCAGGCGGACCATCGCCCGAAGGACGTCGTCGTCGTCCGGCTCCATCCGGAGGTCGATATCGACGGTGGTCTCTCGCCAACCGGTAAGGACGGCCGATGTGCCCCCGGTGAAGAAGACGGAGAGCGGCCTCGGTGCGGAGCGCCCCAGGCGGCGCATGAACTCGCGGATTCGGGCGGAAGTCGTTACTTCGCGCATCTGTCGGCCGCGCGTTCGAAGCTCACCAGGCGGCGCACGAGCGTGTTGTACTGCGAGTGCGCTCCATCGCCCCATTTCAGGGCGAGGGCCTCGTAAAGCCGATGCTCGGGGAAATCCAGGCCCGGGAGCTCCTCAGGGACGGCGAACCCGAGGCCGCGAAGGCGAGGTCCGCCGATCCGCACAAGGAGCGCCTCGTCGCTCTCGCGCCCGGCGGCGAGGTCATCCAGGCCAACGCTCACGAGTTCCCGGCCGGGCAGGTCGCTGTAGTCCATTCCCGCCAGTGTAACGCCCCCTGGTCAGGCCTACGCCAGAGCCCGCAGCCGCCGGAACAGCCTGCGGTAGTCCTCGAGATCCTCGCGACCGAACCGCAGGATGCGCGCTGGGCTGAGCCGCTCGCTGCGCATGAAGATGACGAGGGCGCCGCTTATCGCCAGCCCGTACGCGAGCGAGCTCGCCAGGGACGCGCCGTCCACGCCCATTGCAGGGACGAGCGCGAAGGCAAAGCCCATGTCAAGGATCAGTCCAGCCCCGGCGACCAGCGCCGAGACCCAGGGAAACCCGCGCTGGTATGTGTAGAAACCGGAGAAGGACTGCGCCAGTCCATAGAGGAACACGCCCGGGAGAATGAACCGCAACGCCGAGGCCACGCCGTCGTCGCCAAATACGAGGGCGGCGATCACGTCCGCCGCCGCGAACAGCACGATACAGATCAGGCCCAGCATCGCGACCGTGTGGCGCATCACGCGCGCGGTCAGCTCCGCGGCCTCCTCCCGCCCAAGCGACCCGACGCGAGCGTAGGTGGCCAGCGCCAGTGACCCGCTCACCTGCCATACCGACTCCGCCAGGTAGACCGCCCGCGAGTAGGTCGCGGCCCCGGATTTGCCTTCGAAGTAGTCGACCACGAACAGGTCGGCGCGGTAATTCAGATAGGAAAGGCCGCTCGAGATGCCGGCCACGAACGCGAACCGCACCACCGCTCCGCTCAGCCCGCGGTCGAGTGCGAAACCGTCGAACACGGTCTTGCGTGCAGTGAGCGTCAGCACCGCTAGTGCGGCCCACTGTCCGGCTGCGAACATCGCCAGCCCGGCCTCGGGCGTGCGCTCGTCGATCGCAAGGAACATCACGCCGATACCAATGAGGGCGAAGGCTGGCGGGGCGACGAGCGCCAGGTTGTAGCGCAACATCAGGTTCCGCCCGAGGAACACCCCCGCTACCGCGCTATTCAGCACCACGCCGGCCGCGGCGAGTCCAATTGGCAGCGCAACTCGGCCCCAGTCCCCACCGAGGGACTGGCTCGCGACCAGCCCGATGCCCGCCGCAAGACCGCCGAGCAACACCGCTGGCCCAGCCGCGCCCGCGAACGCCCGCCCGGACGCCCGCTGCTGGTTCGCTATCTGGTAGGCGGTCGCCGCCGTGAGTCCGCCTGTCGCGGCATTCACGAGCCCGATGACGCTCAGGCTGAGGACGAGCAGCCCGTACTCGTCGTCGGAGAGCAGGTGCGTCGTGAATACCACCGTCGCGAGGGCAACAGCCAGGTTCACGCCACGGAAGAAGAAGGCGACCATGCCCCCGAACGCGATCGACATTCAGCAGATAGTAGCCCGGAGCCGCTCTTTGGGAGACTGGCCTCCACGCTCGATCGGGAGCCGCGCGTGGAGCTGGTTGGAGACTCACCCTCGCCGCCGGTCCAGCGCTTCCCGCCGGCCCCGCTGGCAATTCGGATCACCGTCCCGATCCGGTGTAACGTGCGTCAGTGCGATTCCCTCCAACCCGGCTCAGGCGATACCTCGGAGTTGGCGCCGCTGCACTCCTCTCCGTCATCGTCGCCGGGCCAGTGAGCGGCCAGTCCGCGGGTCTCGTCGAGGGCAGGCCGTTCCGAGCGGTGTTGCCTGCTCTTGCGAGCGACGGTCGCCCGCCCGCTCCGCCGCCGTCCCCGGTGCGGCCGCTTGAGCGCTGCTACGCGCCAAGGCCGGACGTTTCGGAGTTCACCCTCTTTCCCAGCAAGGAGAATTCGATCTTTCGGTCTTGCCAGGTTGTCACCTACTACGGCTATCCGGGCGTGCCCGGGCTCGGCGTGCTCGGCGAATTCGACAGTGACGCGGAACTCGTCACGGACTTACAGGCCTTGGCGCGCGTCTACGATGACGCCAACGGCTTCCGTCAGGTGGCCGCGGGGTTCCACATCATCGCCGCCGTCGCACAGGCGAACGCCACCCCCGACGGGAGCTACCTCGCGCGCATCCCATCGTCGGTTATCGAGCACTACATAGCCCTGGCGGAGGCAAACGATTTCATAGTCTTTCTGGATGTCCAGATGGGCCATAGCACCGTCGATGCCGAGATCGATCCGCTGCTGCCATACCTCAGGAACCCCCGTGTGCACCTTGCGCTTGATCCCGAATGGGCCACGCCTCCCGGCGTTCCCCCCGGCGCGATCATCGGCGGGATGGATGCGGGCGCGATCAACCGGGCCCAGCAGATACTCCAGGCCGTGGCCGAGGAGGCGGGACTGCCGTCGAAGATCCTCATGGTCCACCAGTTCACGAACGAGATGATCCGCCAGAGGGAATCCCTGGCCGACTACCCTGCGGTCGATCTGCTCATCGTGATGGATGGCTTTGGCGGGCGACAGATCAAGGTCAACCACTACCTCGCCTACGCCGCTGATGGCGTTGCGGAGCACGGCGGCACGAAGCTCTTCATCGATGAGGACAGCAACATCTTTACGCCAGCGGAGGCGTCTCGGATCGCCCCACAGCCCGACTACATCACCTACCAGTAAGGGCGCCGCCAGCGCCAGCCGGACGGCATGAGACACTCAGGGCCGTGTCGGCGCCCGGGCCAACCGGTGCTGACAGGCGATGATCACCGGCTGGCATACCGCGCCGCGACGAACGCTCACGTTCACGCCCGCCATCGGCTAGCGCCTGGCTAAGCGCCGCTCTTGCTCTTCGGCCCCGGCGGGTCCACATCTCTGCCGACGACCGCTTCCCAGCAAAGGTAGAAGAAGAAGAG
>JANXYE010000252.1 GCA_025350285.1 Chloroflexota bacterium | reverse complement strand
AACCGCCCGGCGGCGGGCTCACTGGAGACTGAACGGCGCCGTATCCGTCGCGGCCAGGATTGGCGACGCGCAGCAAAAGACACTTCCGGCTCGGCGATGTCGTGGCACTTCGACACGGCTTAGCGGCGGGCGCCGGTTTCGCGCAGGAGCTTCATGAACTCGTTGTCGCCCTGGAGGCTGGCGAGCTTGGCGTCCGCGGCAGCCTCCCGCGCGTAGGCCGGGTCGATCTGGAGCGCGCGGCGGAGGCGCTTGAGGGCTTCTTCGCGATTGCCCAAGACGGATGCCGCCTGGCCGGCGCCGTAGTGCGCCGCGGCGTCGCTGTCGTCGAGCGCGGCCGCTTCCTGGAAATCGACCAGGGCGTCGGCCGCGTCGCCGCCGTGGAGGTGGGCGAGGCCACGGTTGACCATCACGGTCGTGTCCGAGGGGTCGGCGGCAAGGGCGGCGTTGAAGTCGCGCAGGGCGGCATCATAGTTGGCGCGATAGAGGTGGAGCATGCCGCGGTTGTTGAGGGCGTCCGAATCATCTGGCTGGAGCTCCAGCGCGCGGTTGTAGTCACCGAGCGCACCGTCGTACTCGCCAGCGCGGGTTCGCGCGTTGGCGCGGTTGTAGTGGCCGGCCGTGAGGGATGCATCCAGTTCAAGGGCGCGTGTGTAGCGCTCGATCGCGAGCCCATACTGGCCGACGTTGAAGTAGACGTTGCCCTCATCGAGATAGGATTCGGCGTCACGCCCGGAGGTGGCGGGCACGGGCTGCGGCTGGACATCCGCCAGCGCCTCTTCGATAACGGACGGGAGGAAGTCGTCCGGCGGCAGGACTTCGACGATCGCCTCGAGCGGCTTGAACTCGAGCGTGGCGGTGCTGACCGGGTGCTCTTGAACGACGGGCGGTTCCAGGTCTTCGCCGGTCGCGGTGGCTTCGAGGACGGCCTCGACCTCATCGGCGATGTCAGACGGAGGTGGGGCAACGGCCGGCGGCTCGACTTCGAAGGCTGAATCCAGCGCTTCGACTACCGGATCGACCTCGATGGCCGGTCCGGCGGTTGCCCGCGGTTCGAAGGTCACGGTTCGGCCAGCGGAACGTTCGCTTATAGAGTCGCGAATCCACGAAGGCGGCGGCGCCGCTGGCTCTTCGGCGGGCGGGGCGAGGCGTTCGAGGAAGCTCTCCTCGGCGACCATCGCTTCGAGTTCGGCGGCGATGGATTCGAGAGCTGGTTCGGGCTCGGCGGCCGCGACCGTTTCGCCAACTGGTTCCGGAGCGCGGTCTGGCTCGTTCACGGCGAGGGGTTTGAGAGCTGGTTCGGCCTCGGCTGCCGGCGCCCAGGCTGTCGAAGCTGGCTCCGCCTCAGGCTCGGCCACGACGGGCACCCAGGCCGGCGAAGCGGGTCCGGCGGGTTTCGTGGCGACATGTGGCTCGGGTTCCGGGGCGAGCGGTTCGTCCGCGGCGGAGGGCACAACGACGACCGGCTCAGATTGCGGCTCTGGTGTATCGAATGGCGAACTGGTTTCTGCCTCCCAGAGGGGCCCAGGGCCTCGGCGGCGCCAGCGATGCGCCATGTAGGCGGCCACGCCGGCCACCAGCGAAAGGAGGAAGAGCCACTTGATGGTGCGCTTCATGGCGTGCCTCCTTCGGCGCGTTCGAGCAGATGTTCCGTGACGGCGACCAGCCCGTTGTAGGCGTAAACGACGTAATCGCGGGGATGAAGATCGAGCTTCTTCTTCGTCTCCTTGCGCGCCGTTACGGGGTCCCACGAACCGGTCAGTTCGATAGATTCGTGGTCGATGCCGAATTCGAGTTCGTAGAGTTCGCCGTCTTCGCAGACCACGACGCAGCCCCGGTCCGGGTGGGCGGCGCCGCCCTCTTCGCATTCGATTGCGTTCGTAAAGAGCGCGTTGGGGAAGGGCGGAAAGGGATCGAGTTCGGCGCAGGCGTCCTTCAGCAGCTGGCGCAGCTGGCTGGCCGTGCGCTCGACGATCACATCGGCCTGTGCTTTGCGGAGGAGGGGGTCACGATCCATCTGCGCAAAAAGTATAAGGGCATAAGCGCATGGATGAAAACAAGGCCGCAATTGCCCCTTTTCAACGCCTTCGCGGGCGTGCAGTATGTCGGGAGGTGGCATGCCGGCGGTCCCGTGATTCGCGTCCAGTTGCATCCGCACATTCCCGCCCGGCGGCGCGTCTTCGAACGCGGTCTGCGGCCCGCCGTAGTGCTCGCGATCGTCCTTGCGGCCTGCCTGGTGGCGACGCCGAAGGTGCGCGATTCCGCCCGGGGGACGTTGGCGGCGGTCCTTCCGCGGTCCATCGAACAGGCCGCGGGCATCTCCGGGACGGCGGGCCCGGCATCCACGGCGACCACGCCCCCGGTGGAGAGCGTCCACGCTCCGGGCGAAGCGTGGCGCGACCCGCTATTGGAAGCGACGATCGCCGATGCCCTCGCGCCGTATTCCGGCGGCTTTTCGGTGGTAGTGCGCCGCCTGGACGACGGGCGTTCGGCCGAACTCAACCCGGATGCCGTGTACTACGCGGCGAGCACGTTCAAGCTCGCCATCCTCTACGAAGCCGAACGGCACATTTCGGCTGGCGAACTGGCCCTAACGGACCGCCTTCAGTTGACGGGCGCCGACTTCGAAGAGGACCTCGGGACGTCCGGGTCGCTGCGGCTCGACGGGGAAGGCACGATCTCCGTTGGCGACGCGCTTTTCGCGATGATCACCCGTTCGGACAACACGACGGCGGTCGCGTTCCTGCACCGGTTTGGTGGGGCGAAGATCGATGGCGCCCTGGCTTCGCTCGGCATCTCGAAGATGTCGGTGAACACAACGGAGCTGCCGGTGACGGCGGCGGACATTGCCAGGCTGATGGAGGCGCTGGTGAGCGGCGAAGGACTTTCGGAGGCGGCGCGCGAACACGCGCGGGGGCTGCTCCTGGGGCAGACGACACGTTGGGGCGTGCCCTCGGTGCTCCCGGCGGATGTGCCCGTGGGGAACAAGACGGGCACCTGGCCAGGCGCGACGCACGATGTCGCGTTCGTGGAGGCGCCGGGCGGGACCTACGTGATCGCGGTCCTGACCGATGGGGATTGGGCCTGGGAGCCCAGCGCGGCGGTCAGCGCGGCGGTCTATCGGGCGATGGGAGTAGACGGTAGGCGGTAGACGGTAGGCGGTAGGACGCCGCCGGGCGGCAGAGACCGGCCGGCTCACCTTCGTGCCCCGGGGCCCCTTTGGGGGCGGACTGGCGCGCTACTCGTCCGCGTGGCCGGTGAAGCCATCCAGGTCGTATGTCATGATCAGCAGGTCGCGGGTGCGGCCCTGGCGGTCTTCCACCCAGTCGGCGAGGAGCGCCTCTACCTGGAAGCCCAGATGTTCGAACACGGCACGGGCGCCCTTCTGGTCCGGGGTC
>JANXYE010000392.1 GCA_025350285.1 Chloroflexota bacterium | reverse complement strand
GGCGGATAGCGCGCCGCGACGCCTGAAGCTTAGTGATGATACTTTCAAAGATCAACTATTTAGCGGGCGCGTGATTCCTCAAAGAGGGCCCGCACCTACGTTCGTCCTCGAAGTCGAGGATCGAGGTTGTCGCGCAGCGCGTCACCAAGCAGGTTCGCGGCCATGACCACCGCCGCCAGGGCAAGGCCAGGAGCGAGGGCCATCCAGGGCGCCTGGCGCATGTACAACTGCGAGGAGCCGCTGAGCATATTGCCCCAGCTCGGCGACCCCAGCGGAATTCCGATCCCGAGGAAACTCAGGGAGGCCTCGGCAATGATTGCGAACCCCAGCTGGACGCTTGCGATGACGATCAGCGGCGCGGTCACGTTGGGCACGATGTGACTTGCAATGATCCGTATTTCACCTGCGCCTGTCGCCCGTGCGGCCTCTACGTAGGGCATCGAGCTGATGGAAAGCGTGCTCCCGCGGGCCACGCGCGCACTTATGGGAGTGATGGCCACCGCGATCGCGAGGGCAATGTTCAGAATGCTGCTGCCCAGTGAAGCGGCGATCACCAGTGCAAGCAGGAAGCCCGGAAGCGTGAGCAAGGAATCGACGACACGCTGTAGGACGAAATCGACAGAACCGCGGAAATAACCAGACACGATGCCGAGCAACGCCCCCATCGACGTCCCGAGCGACACCGCCAGAATGCCGACGAGCAGCGAATTGCGTGCGCCGTGGACGGTGCGGCTGAACACGTCACGCCCAAGCTGATCGGTGCCTAAGAGATGGCTCGCGCTTGGCCCCGAGAGGGGGATAGCAATGGGGGCGTCCTGGGGATATGGAGAGATGAGGGCAGGGACCAGCGCGCACACCGTCGCGACCACGAGAATCGTCGCCGCCACCACGACCGTCGGCTGGCGGAGTGCGCGCGAGCGCCTGCGCCACCGAGATGACGTACTCACGCCGAGCCCTACCTCAAGAACCGGTGCGTTCGCCATCTCAGCGGGCGCCCAGTCTGACGCGCGGATCAATAATCGTATACAGCACGTCCGTGAACAGATTTATCGCCACAATCAGTACTCCGAAAATGAAAACCAGCGACTGGACGACAGGGTAGTCCTTGCGATTAATGCTATCCACCAGTAGCCGCCCGATACCTGGCAGATTGAAGACGTTCTCGATGACTACTGAGCCCGCGAGCACGGCCCCCACCTGCAGCGCGAAAAGCGTGACGATCGGCACGAGTGAAGGCCGTAACGTGTGTCGAATGAGGACGACCGAGCTTGGCAGGCCCTTCGCGCGGGCCGTGCGCACGTAGTCCTCGCGAATTGCTTCGAGGACCGTCGATCGCGTGAGCCGTGTCAATGAGGCGGAGAGCGCCGCCCCTAACACCAGCCCAGGGACAACCATCTGCTTCAGATTTTTCCACGGGTCTTCCCAAACATCCACGTGCCCAATGGGCGGGAACCAATCGAACCAGATGGCGCCGTAAACGATAATCAGGGTGCCCAGCCAAAAGTTGGGGATAGCGAGCCCGGCCACGCTGGCGACGCGCGCGATTTGATCTGTCAGCGTGCCGTGCTTGACGGCCGAAACCGTGCCCATGGTTACCCCCGCGAAGAAGCTGAAGCTCAGTGCGATGAGCGCCAATTCAAGGGTCGTGGTTGCCCTCGCCTGCAACTCAGACGTGACCGTCCGCGCGGTCACAAGCGAGGTGCCCAGGTCTCCGCGCAGGACACTCCCGATCCAGCGGCCGTACTGCACTGGGGCTGGGTCGTCGAGCCCGACGGAGCGCCGGTACTCATCGACCTGTTGCGGAGACGAGGCGGCCTCGGGCCCAAGGGCGATGAGGGCGGCATCGCCCGGCACGACATGGAGGAAGAAGAACACGAGGATACTAAGCCCGAACAAGCTGATGGCCGATGCGAACAGCCGGCCGGCGACGTAGTGCTGCATCTACCTGGTCCCCGGGCTCTGGCGTCCGCTGCCGCCCTCGCCCACCGTCCCGCCCCTCGCGTCTGGTCGGCCCATGCATCGACTCCCTGCCACCGTGGCTTCCCCATCGCCAGCGCGGCTATTCAACCCACAGCTCTTGAGCGAGCTCCCGGAACTTGTTCCTGGAGCCGGTGCAAGGAGCTGCGGCCTCGAAGATCCGCCAGCGCGGCGATCCTAACTCGCAAATGTTTCGAACGTCAATCCTTTTACGCTGGCTCACGCCGCCGCGTCCGCCTCAGGCTGGTTTGGGGGCCAAAGGGGACGATCAACTCCTCGGGTTTGGTAGGAGAGGGCTGTCCGGTGGTCGTCTCCGCGCCGCCCTGCGCGAAGTCCAGCCGCGGATTGTGTACCGCGCCATCCGCCCCTAAAGCGTGTTCCGCTTCGCCGCCGCCCCGCCGTCCTTGCTTTCGGCGGCGTATTGGTCTCGGCTGCGGGCGATGTCCCACATGGGGATCGCCCCCGTGAGGTCCGTGATGGCGGCCCACCTGCCTTCGAACCAGTCCGCGTCGGGCGTTTCGGCCGGATCGAAGGTGACCCCCGGGCTCTTGACGAACGAGCAGCGGTTAAACGCGCCACCGCCCGCTTCGATGATGATCCCGCTCTCCGTGCATTGCGGCGAGGCGAGGTAGGTGACGGCCGGCGCCACGAGTTCTGGGCGGGTGGACGCAAGGCGCTCTTCGGACATGAGGTTCATGGTCATCCGGGTGGCTGCGATAGGCGCGATGATGTTGACCATCACGTTGTACTTCGCGCCCTCCAGCTTCGAAACGTTCATCAGCCCGACCATGCCGGCCTTCGCCGACCCATAGTTCGATTGGCCGAAGTTGCCGTAGAGGCCGG
>JANXYE010000330.1 GCA_025350285.1 Chloroflexota bacterium | reverse complement strand
TGACGATACCGCCAAGAGAGCTGGGCGGCTGACACTCAACCCCCTGAAGCATCTCGACCCGATGGGTACCGTCTTGATGTTCGTAGCCGGCTTCGGTTTCGCGCGGCCGACGCCCGTGAACCCCTACCGGCTGCGCCCGGGTCCCGTGAAGGGCCGCGCCCTCGTCGCCGCGGCCGGGCCGCTCTCCAACTTCCTCATCGCCGCCATCGCCATCATCCCCTTGCGCCTCGGCCTGTTCGACGCGCCCACCAGCCTGAACCAGATCGGGAACGCGAGCGGAAGCGAACTCGTCGGGCTCGGGCTGGTCTTCCTGGTCTTCTTAAACGTCACCCTCGCGGTGTTCAACCTCATCCCCATCCCCCCGCTCGACGGGTTCGACGTCATGCTCGGCATCATCCCGTCTGCTTTGCGCCAGCAAATCGAACCGCTACGCCAGTATGGGCCGGCCGGGATCATCATCCTGCTCATCCTCCCACTGGCCACCGGTGGGGCCATCAACCCGCTCGGGGCGATCTTGCGGCCGATGCTCGATGCCGTCTTCCGGCTGATCGCGTGATTGGGGAACGGCTCCGTCAGTTCCGTGAGGCCAGCCGGGTTCCGCGTGCAGCCGACCACGACCTTGCCCGGGGGCTCCTGGCGCCGCTCCTCCTTGACCTCTTCCGTGCCCAGTCAGCCCGCGACATTGTCCATAGCGCCGCGACCGCCCGCTGGCTCATCGAACGGGGCCACGACGACCCGGACCTGCTGGTGGCGGCGTTGCTGCACGACATCGGCAAGGGCGAACAACGGCGATGGGACCGCGTGGGGTATGTGCTGGCCCAGGAGGCGCGGGTCGCGGGGCTGATTGGCGCGGGGAACTCTCGGCTCGCATTCCGGCGGGCGGTTGCGCGAAGCCTCTCGCACGCCGAGGCAAGCGCCGCGCGAATGGCGAACGCGGGAGCGTCGGCACGGGCCGTGGAGCTGACACGGCTGCATCACGGCCCCGCGGGCGAGGAGGCGCTCCTGCCGCTCCTCCAGGAAGCGGACGCGGCAAATTGAGCCAGACGGACGGGGCTCCTGCCGCGACGACAACGAAGGTGCTCCGCTCCCCACGTCGCAGGACGTAAACGAAACCGCGCCTACTCCTTTGGCAGTGCGAAGAACTCGCCGCTGAGGTCCGCCGGCCCGCGGTAAAGCGCCGAAAAGCGGCGCGTCTTGATGTACCACTGGCCGTCGATGCGCACGTACGTGTCGTAGTAGCAGATCGAGTTCATCGATCGGCTGCCGCCAGGCAGGTTCAGGAACTCGCCCATGTACCACCGGCCAGAGGCGTTATCCCCGTCCACGTCGTCGATAACCCCGGAGTAGACGTGCATGTAGACGTTCGGGATCGAGGACATCACCGCCGTCCAGCGATTAACGATGTTCTCGCGTCCCGTGAACGTCTCCGCAAGAGTCCACTCGCCGTCGGGCGCCCAGGTCGCGGCCCAGGCTTCGGCGTCGAACCGGTTCACCGCATCCACGTACCGCTCGGCCACCTGGCGGATGGCGGTGTAGTCGTCGTTCGTCGGTTTGGCCACGGGTGCTCCTCCTGTCGATCTCGGGCGGCGTCGTCCACCGAACCTGAGAGCCTCCCTACGGGTCTCAGGCCCCCCACGGAGGCAGAATCCCCCCTGCCCGGGGCTCCCGCGGACGCCGGGTTACTGCTGTACGAGCATCAGGCGGTTGCCTTCGGGGTCCAGGATGCCCGCAATCGTTGGGCCGCCGGGAGTGTCCGTTGGTTGAAGCGTAATCTTACCGCCCATCTGCTCCGCCTTCGTCATCGTTTGGCGCAGGTCAAGCACCTGGATGTACAACGAGACGCCGGGGTGGTCCGCCGTGCGCATCACGCCGACTGGACCTGGCAACGGGCCCGCGATGCCCGCCGCAATCCGAATGAGCGGCCCATCCGTCATCGACCAGTTGAAGAGGTCTCGATAAAAGAGCTTGAGGGTGTCTGCGTCTCTTGCCTGGATCTCCCAGGCCACCACGGGCCGTGCCCAATCGTCTGCCATCAGTAGGTCCTTTCGGCGGGCCACGCCGCTACGGGCCGCGCCGCCCATTCTACGCGCGGCAAACGGTCGTGCACGTCACTGACGCTCTAGCGCGCTTCCCAGCCCGCGACGAGATCGTCCTGGCGCTCGCCGGCTTCCGCCCAGAGGCGGTCGAAGTTCGCGATCAGGTGCTCGCCGAGACGTTCGTCCTGGACGACGACGGACGTGGTGTATTCGGCCGCGTCCCATGGGTCGGGCAGGTTCAGCAACACCTTCGTCCTATCGACCACCGTGAACGGGCCATGCACTTGTTCGATGAGCCGGATATGCGGCATCTTCCCGAGGAACGTGCGCATATCGAAGTTCGCGTCCCAGGTGGACTGCACCAGGTAGAGGTGCGCCGGGGAAATGAGCGTGCGACAGGAAACGCCGCGGCGGACGGCGTTTCCGTACGCCTTGAGGATGTGTTGGTCGTGCTCGTCCGGGCGCGTTTCCGGGATGACGTAGTCCACTACCTCGGACTGGGCGGCATCGACCAAGTCACAGAAACAGCGATGGAAGTCGGCGTTACCGGCGAAGCTCGTGGAACGACCGGTGTTCAAAGCCTGGGCGGGTTCACGGGGGGCGGTGGCGATGGCCAAAGGGCACACTCCGAGGATGGTTTCCCGGCAATTGTCGGCGGGCGCCACGCTACGTCACGTTAGAAGGCTTACACCCGGTCCGCACCGTCAGCGGTAGACGCCAGCACGTGACGCTTCGTTCACGCCACGCTTGTGCACGACGACCCGCCCGTGCGCCACTCGCGGCTAGGATTGCCGCCCGTCGGCTCGGGCCCACGTCGCCAACCCTGGCCGCGACGGATACGGAGCGGTCTTTGGGGAGCCCGCAGCCAGGCGGCCGCCTGATATCGAGCCCAATTGCGGCCGACCGCAAAGACCGCTCCTTCCAGTCGCGGCTAGGAGCCTGACTGTTTAGTAGAAATCTCCACATGACGGTTCGTGATCGACCTCACCCAAGGCCCGAGAAGGCCTCAGTTCGCGACAGGGCTGACACTCGAGACCCCCGTGTTAGAAACATAAGTGACACGTTATGGATTAAACCGACAGGCTCCTAGGATAGATTCGTGCCGAGACTCTTGGCCGCTCGCATTCGGGGTGCCTGCCCTTGTGCAAAAGTGTGACGCTCACCGCTCATCCGGCGAAGCCACGCCGGGCGCCCGGCGACGGCCTATACTAATGCCTGCGCGCTGGCGCGGAAGGATCTACTTATGGCCGAGACCTATTGGGACGCAAACCACCTTGAAGAGGTCGTCAGCCAGCGCGCGAAGATCCTCGGCCCCACAGTCTGGGCCGCCGCCGCGCCGGACCCGAGGCCGGTCATCTCCTTCGCGGGCGGGCTCCCGGACATCCCGTCGCTGCCCGGCGAGATCCTCGTCAAGGCCGCCCGCTGGGTGGTAGACAACGACGCCAAGGAAGCTCTCGAATATAACGGCACGTTTGGGCCACGTCCGCTGCGCCAGGCACTCGCGGAACGGTCCTCCCGACTCGAGGGCATCCCGGTCTCGATGGACCAGGTGATGGTCGTGTCGGGATCGGCGCACGGCATCGGGATTATGGCCGAGACGCTGCTCGACCCGGGCGACACGGTCCTCGTGGAAAGCCCGAACTTCCCCGGCAGCATGCGCACCATCCGCTCGTTCGGCGCCGAACAGGTCGCCGTCCCGATGGATGACCTCGGCCTGCGCGTGGACCGCCTGGAGGAGGAACTTCAGAAGCTGGCGGACGCCGGCAAGCGGGCCAAGTTCATTTACTGCATCCCGACGCACCAGAACCCGGCGGGTTGCACGCTGCCACTGGACCGACGCGAGCGGATGGTCGAACTGGCGCGCCAGTACAACACGCTCATCCTGGAAGATGACGCGTACGGCGAACTGTGGTTCGACAACCCGCCGCCCCCATCGCTGTTCGCGCTCAGCGGAGGTGACCACGCGGTGAAGATTTCGAGCTTCTCCAAGGTCCTCGCGACCGGTCTGCGGCTCGGCTGGACGATGGGGCCGTCTGCTCTCGTGAGCCGGATGGCCGCGGTGCGCTTCGACATGGGGTCGAGTTCGTTTCTCGGGCGCGTCGTTGGCCAGGCGATCCGCAGCGGCGATATGGACCGCCACATCGAAAACCTGCGCGGCATTTACAAGCGGAAGCTGGACCGCATGGAAGACGGCCTGCGCCGCTACTGCGCCCCGTACTGCACCTGGCATCGGCCGGAAGGCGGCTTCTTCCTCTGGCTCGAACTCCCGGCTGGCATCCCCTCGCGCGATGTCCAGGCGGCGGCGAACGAGAAAGGCGTGATCATCGGCCAGGGCGCGCAGTTCTTCGCCGACGGGCGGGCCACGAACCACGTGCGTCTGGCGTTCAGCTACGTGCCGATGGAAGAGATCGAAGAGGGTTGTCACCGGCTCGGCGAAGCGATGGCGGAGGTCGCGGCCCGGGCAGCCTCGAAGTAACCCAGGAGACCGGAGTACACTCGACAGATGGCCACACTCGCCCCGCCCCGGCTGCTCACCGCGGAGGAGTTCTATAAGCTCCCGGACCCGAAGCACGGCGGGAAGATGGAACTCGTCCGTGGAGAGGTGGTGGTGCACATGCCCGTCGGAGGACCGCACGGGAACCTCGCGGCCGAGGTGAGTGGTGAGCTTCGATCCTTCAACCGACTCCACGGCCTTGGTTCGGTGGGTTTGGAGGTTGGATTTCGAGTCGCGCGGAATCCGGACACAGTCCTCGCGCCCGACGTGCACTTCGTGCGAGCGGCGCGGCTGCCGGACGGCCGTCACATGCCACCAGCGTTTTTCCCGGACTATCCGGACCTGGCCGTGGAGATCGTCTCCCCGGACGACACGGCGAAGGAAGTCGCGGACAAGGTGGCGGCCTACGTGGCCGCGCGTGCTCCACGGGTATGGGTGGTTCGACCTGAAGGACAGACGGTTACGGTCCATAGACAGGGCGGCGATGTCCGAACACTGGGGTTGGGCGACGTCCTCACGAGCGACGATGCTGGCTTCGAAATCGATGGTTTCGAACTCGCGCTGGACGACCTGTTCGCCTGACGAACGTCCGGCCGCTCCCACAGAGAAGGTATACTCAGCGTATGGCTACACTCGCACCGCCCCGGCTGCTGACCGCGGAAGAGTTCTACAAGCTCCCGGACCCGAAGCATGGCGGCAAGATGGAACTCGTCCGCGGAGAGGTGGTGGTGCACATGCCCGTTGGCGGGCCTCATGGACGTTTGGCGCTGCGGCTCGGCACGGAATTCGAGCTGTTCGACCGCCGGCACCATATAGGGAGTTTCGGAGTCGAAGTAGGGTTCCGGTTGGCCCGGGATCCCGACCTCGTGCTCTCGCCCGACGTCCACTTTGTACGCTCGTCCCGGCTCGCCGATGGGCGCCACATGCCCGCTGCCTTTTTCCCCGACTACCCGGACCTGGCCGTGGAGATCGTCTCCCCGGACGACACGGCGAAGGAAGTCGCGGACAAGGTGGCGGCCTAC
>JANXYE010000284.1 GCA_025350285.1 Chloroflexota bacterium | reverse complement strand
ACTTCATCGAGGATCTGAAGGCACTTCTGTTTGAATTCCGCCGCAGCAATCGTTTCCATGCAGCCGATCCTACTCATAGACGTATGAAATGTCCAGGCGCTCCCGGCCGAACCTCTCGTTGCTTATTTCTTTTTCACTGCTCCTCGGGCCACTCCCCAGATGAGAGCAGGTCGGCGTCGGGGTTCAAAATGATCTCGCCACGCATCGAACCGATGAGATGGCCGTGCGTCCTGCGGAATGGGACGAGCCGGGCGACCGGCTTCCCGCGCTTCGTGATGGTGATCCCCTCAGGCCCGACCTCGTCGAGGATCTGGAGGCACTTCTGTTTGAACTCGGCCGCGGCGATCGTTTCCATAGCCGTAGTATGCGAGTGGACGACTGACATGTCCATTTCGGCCGGAGGCACGCGTCCAGTCGCGGTCTCGGTCAGCGCTTGGCGGCTGACTCCCACGGCCCGGTCGAGAGATCGTCGTCCGGATCCACGATGATTCGTCCCTCGAGAGCCCCGATGAGGTGGGCGTGGGTCGCGTGAACCTCCGCAGGGGCGTTGAGATCACCCCATTCGTCCGAGATCCACGCACCCGTCGAAAAGAGGTCGTCGTTCGGATCAACACGAACCCGCCCGCGCATGATTCCGATTAGGTCGGCGTTGTTTCGTCGAACCGGCAAGGATTCGGCCGGATCGTCCGCGTCGGGTGAGTCCATTGGATCAGCGTAGCGGCATGCCCGCGACCGGGTCGAATGCGGCCATCTGTCTGATCGCGACAGCGAGCTTACCGCACGGTAAACTCTGTCCATCCCATCCACGCGCCCGGGGGGTTCCCATGGATTTCAAGTTCACCGCCGAACACGACGCGCTTCGCGCGGAGGTGCGCGCGTTCGCGAAGGTCGCGCTCAAGGACTACCACGGGGCCAGCCGGCCAACGAGCCAGGAAGACTGGCCCGGCCAGATGGCGTTTCTCCAGAACCTCGCTTCCCGCAAATGGGTGGCCCCCGCCTGGCCCGAGGCCTACGGCGGCCTCGGCTGGAAGCACGTCAACCAGATGGTCTTCAGCGAGGAGCTCTCCTACGCCGGCGCCCCGGACGCCGGGCGCGTCTTTAGCGTCGGGATGATCGGACCAACGCTTATTGTCCACGGTTCCGCGGAGCAGAAGCGCGACCACCTCTCCCGCATCACCAGCGGCGAAGCCATCTGGTGCCAGGGCTATTCCGAACCGGGCGCCGGCAGCGACCTCGCCGCCCTCCAGACGCGCGCTGTCCGCGATGGCGACGACTACATCGTCAACGGCCAGAAGATCTGGACGACGGGCGCCCATCACGCTGACTGGTGCTTCATGGTCGTCCGCACGAACCCGGACGCGCCGAAGCACAAGGGCATCAGCTTTCTGCTCGTCGATATGAAGACGCCCGGTATCTCCGTCCAGCCGATCGTCAACTTCGCCGGCCACCACGAATTCAACCAGGTCTTCTTCGAAGATGTCCGAGTCCCCGCCGCGAACCGTGTCGGCGAAGAGAATAACGGCTGGTATGTGGCGATGACGCTGCTCGATTTCGAGCGCTCGAATGTGGCCTCTATCGCGGCCAACCAGCGCGTGCTCGATGAACTGGCGCTGTTCATGCGCGAATCGCGGCCCGGCGGCGCGTACGCGAAGCTCCTCAAGCACCGCCTCGCGGACCTTTACGTTGCGAACGAGGTCGGGCGACTCTTGAGCTATCGCACGGCCTGGATGCAGGAGACCGGGAAGGTGGTGAACACCGAGGCCTCCGTGATCAAGGTGTTCGCGACCGAACTCGGGCAGCGCATCAGCAACTTCGGCGTGAACGTGCAGGGCCCGGGCGGCGCGCTGTTGCCGGGTTCGAAACACGCCGGCCTCGGTGGGCAACTCGCCGATGACCACATGGAGAATGTGTCACCGACGATTTACAGCGGATCGAGCGAGGTGCAGCGCAACATCATCGCCACCCGTGGGCTCGGCCTGCCGAGGGATTGAGCATGGACCGGCAGCTCTGGGCGCACTGCTCCGGCGCGATCCGGCGGACTCAGGCCGCCGACCTTGGCTGCGACGAGGCCGCGTTCGATTCGAACGAACTTGTCGTTGTCGCGCGCCCGGCGAAGGTGCTGTGCCCGGAGTACGCGGGCCTGGTCGTTAGCTTCGGGACGGGGACCGTCGTGAGCGTCGAGGAGCCATATCTCGATTGGGTCAACGCGAACCACCCGAAGAAGCACTGGTGGGCGTTCAACCCCGCCTTCCTCGGAGGCCTCGCGGCGGAAGTCGGGCGCTCAGGGCAGGCGGCCGATGGGCGAAGCGCGGCGCTCGGTTTCGCTCTGGCGGAGCGGCCGGGTCCGCTCCCGTTGCCACCGGACTTTCGCCTCGCGCCGGGCGACAAAGCGTGGATGCGGGAGTGGCGCGCCGGCGAGCAGTTCCACAACGCTCTTGGCGATGCCGACGAAGGCGACTGGTTCGAGCGCCTGCGGACCGCCTTCGTTGTCTTCGACGAGCACGGCGAAGCGGCCGCGGCGACGGCCGTGGCGGACGACGGCAACGGCTGCATGGAGATCGGGCTCGATGTGCGACGGGCGTGGCGCGGGAAGGGGCTCGCCCGGCCCGTGACGCTGGCGGCCTCGGCATGGGTGCTGGAGCAAGGGGCCGTACCCTATTACACCTGCAACGCCGCGAATGTGCGCTCGCACCTGGTTGCAGAGAGCTGTGGGTATCGGGCGCTGTGGAGTGTTACGGGTGTGGCGCGCGCGTAAAAGGGCACGTGACGGCGCTCGACGGCGTCAGCACCGCGCGCGAAAGCAAGCGGCGGTTCATGTCCGTAGTTCGCCAGGCGCGCCACAACCGCCGACGGCCCGCGCAGAATTCCCCTCTAGCCGAATCCTTAACCGCTGTGGTATTGTACCGATCCGGCTGAAACGGAGGAGGGGAACCGGCGGGGTAAACGGGCGCTACTGGTTCAAAAAGAAGAGGCTTGATGCCATCTCCCATAGCATCAAGCCCCAACCGCGAAACCTTCGGACATCGAGACCAGGGGTTCCGCATCTCTTCCGGATTCAAGCGCTCGGCTTAGGTTCCTACCTCCTTTCAGCCAGCCTGGCCAACGGCCGGGGAGCTTCGTTCATTGAGCGAATGTTGCGCCGCAGGAACGCGGGCAATTCAGCGTCGTCCATGCTTGAAACCCCGGGCAGGCCCATGTCGCCGATGCGATTGGTTTCGCGCGGGTCTTCCAGGTGGCGCGCCCTCGGCGGGAAGCCGGTTGCGATGAGTGTGACCTGGACTTCGTCCCCCATTTCCGGATCGACGACGGTGCCCATGAAGACGTTCGCATCCGGGTCGGCCAGTTCGGCGATCACGCGCCCCGCGGCGTCGAGTTCACGGAGAGGCAGGTCGCCGGCGTAGCTGAGGCTCCAGAGCACGGCCCGCGCGCCGTCGATCGACTGGTCGAGCAATGCGCTCACCGTCGCCGACCGGGCCGCTTCCGCGGCGCGGTTTTCGCCGGTGGCCTTGCCGACGGCGAGCAGAGCGGGCCCGGCTTCGCTCATCACGGTCTTGATGTCGTTGAAGTCGAGGTTGATCGACCCGTTCGAACTGATGATGTTCGAAATAGAGCGGATGGCCTGGTGGAGGACATCGTCCGCCGTCGCGAAGGCATCATCGATCGAACAGTTCGGCGGGCAGATCTCAAGCAGGCGCTGGTTGGGGATGATGATGAGTGTATCGACCGTCTCGCGGAGGCGGGCGACGCCTTCCTCCGCCTTGCGGCGGCGTTTCTGCCCTTCCCAGGCGAAAGGCATCGTGACGATGCCGATGGTCAAGGCGCCGCATTCCTTCGCGATTCCGGCCACGACGGGGGCCGCTCCGGTGCCGGTGCCGCCGCCCATGCCGGCGGTAACGAACACCATTTCGGTGTTCTTGAGCAACTCGAGAAGTTCGTCGCGGCTTTCGTCGGCGGCCCGTTCGCCACGGGCTGGGTCGCCGCCGACGCCGAGGCCCTTCGTCAGCTTCTCACCGACGCGGACGCGGTGTTGGGCCTCGCTGGACATCAACGACTGGGCGTCGGTATTGCAGGCGACGAAGGTGACGCCGGGGATCTTTGCCCGGGTCATGCGGTTGACGGCGTTGCATCCTCCGCCGCCGACGCCAACGACCTTGATGATGGGAAGTCCTTCTGTTTCGTTGCGGTTGCTCATGCTCAGGTCCTCTCCAGTACGGGTGTAGGTGTCGATCTCCTTGAACAGCTTCAGGTTCATGCCAAACTCCCTCCTTACTGCGGCATAAGCGCCCGCCCCAACGATGCGAGGCGCCGGAAGATGCCACCAACCGGTACCTCGAAGCCCGCGCTGACGAGTTCAGCCGGCCGGTCCCTGCTCTGGAGCGCGTACTCCACGAGCCCGATGGATGTCGCGTACGCGGGCGTCCCGATGATGTCGGACATACCGGAATAGCCGGCCGGCAGTCCTATCCGGGCGGGGAGGGCGAGCCGAGCCTCGGCCACCTCCGCAAAGCCAGCCAACTGGCTCGTCCCGCCCGTGAGCACCAGTCCGGCCGCGATGTTGTCGAAGTAATCCACGCGCTTGAGTTCGATCTGCACCATCTCGAGGATCTCTTCGCAGCGCGCCTGCAAGATCTCGCGGACGTATTCCAATGGCACGCTCTTCTGAGCGTGTGTGCCGAAGGCTTTGATCTCGGCCGTCTCGCCGGGCGCGACGCCGCCGGCGTGGGCGGCTCCATGGCGGCATTTCAGGTCTTCAGCGCTCTCCCACGGGCAACGGAGCATCTGAGCCAGGTCCTGCGTGAGATGCGAACCGGCGAGCGCCAAGGAGGCCGTGTGCGCCACCGTCCCTTCGTGGAAAACGATCAGCGAGGTGACGGCGCCGCCGATATCGACGAGCGCCACGCCCTGCGCCTTCTCTTGTTCCGTGAGCACGCTGTAGGCCGAGGCGAGGGACTCGATGACCACTTCATCGACGGTCACACCAGCCCCCTCGACGCACTTCGTCAGGTTCTGGATAGCCGAAGTTTGGGCGGTGACGATGTGCGTCTCAGCGTCCAGGCGCACGCCGTACATCCCGACCGGGTCGGAAACGGGCTCCGTGCCCTCCACCCAGTAGTGCCGCGGGAGCACGTGCAGCACCTGGCGGTTCGTGGGGATGGCGATTTGGCCCGCGGTTTCGAGTACGCGCGCGCGGTCGTCCGACGTAATAGGACGGAGGCGGTCCGTGATCGCGATAATCCCGCGGTTGCTCTGCGACGAAATATGGGCGCCGGAGACCCCGATGACGGCGCTGAGGATGCGCATCCCGCAGGCCTGCTCCGCCTTCTCCACGGCAATCGCAATCGACTCTCGGGCAGAGGTGATGTTGTCGATGACGCCCCGCGTAAGGCCGGCCGCCGGCGCGACGCCCACGCCGAGGACGCGCGTCTCCCCCATCGGGCCGGCGTCGCCAACGATCACCGCGACTTTCGTCGAGCCCACATCGATTGCCGCGACCGTTGTTTTTCGCCTCATCTCGATACCTCTCTCATCACTGCAGCACCGGCCGATTGCCGAAGCGCAGGTCGATGCTCGTGTAGTTGATGCCCTGTCCCTGGGCCGCTTTCTGGGTGGCCGCCCAGACGGCGAGCTTGTAGGCGATCGAACTCGAATCCCCGAAGACGGCGATCTGCCCGTCGGTTGTTGTCACCTGGACACCCTTGCTGGCGGTGAATGCGACCTGGGCCACCTGCACGCCGAGGGCGGCCGGCAGCTCTTCGTAGATCTCCGCCGCCGCCGCGACCGCCTGATAGTCCACGTGGTCACCCTCCTGGCGGCTGCCGGGCTCCGAACTTTGGATTACGGGCGCCCCGCCCGGCGCTGGCTGCGATGTGCTGAGGACGATTCCGTCGCGGTCGATGGCGTACCGCACTCCGCCCTGTTCCCACGTACCCCAGATGGTCCGCTCGACGATGTTGATGGTGACGCTCGCTGGCCACTGTTTTGCGATCGTCGCGCTCTTCACGAACGGCAGCCGGGCGATGCGCTTTTCGGCGTCGCCGAGGTTCACGGTGAACATGCTCGTGCCGGAGAGCCCGGCCTTCGTGAGGACGTCCTCGGCCGCGACGCGGCTGTTGCCCCGCACCTGTAGTTCGCGGACCGTGAAGATATCCGAGCGCAAGGCGAACACGCCCGCCCCCGCGAGCACGGCAAAGGCGGAGATCACACAGGCCACGAGCAGCCATCGCCGCGGCATTTGGAGCGACAGGGCGTTCGTGAAGTCGATCGCCTCGCGTGGCTGTTCGACGCCCCGGCGCTGTTCGGGCCGGGTTACGACGCGCCGTTCGCCGACGCTCGGCCGTGGCCGCCGGACGATGATCCGTGGTCTCGCGTCGCGTCGCGGGAAGTCGCGCTGGTTGGCCATCTAACGTTCCTTCCGGGTGTGACGATCAAATGCAAGGGCGATAATACGCGTTAACAGTTGTTTATACGAGACCCCCGAGGCCTCCCACAACTTCGGATACATGGAAATGTTCGTGAAACCCGGGATCGTGTTGATCTCGTTCGCCACGACGTCGCCCTCGGCCGTCACGAAGAAGTCGACGCGGGCATATCCTTCGCAGCCCATCACCTGGTACATGCGCAAGGCCAGCTCGCGCACCGAGTCGGATGTCTGCGCGGTGATGCGCGCCGGGATGTGCAATGCGGTCCTGGACTCGCTGGAATACTTGCTGTCGTAGTCGTAGAACTCACGGTCGGGCGCGATCTCCCCTGCGACGCTGACCTCTGGGTGCTCATTGCCGAGCACGGAGCACTCGACTTCCTGGCCCTTGACCGCCTGTTCGATGACGACCTTGTCGTCGTAGGCAATGGCGGCGGCGAATGCCCCGGCGATGTCTTCACGGGAAGCGACGCGGGTTACGCCGACGCTTGAGCCGCCGTTCGCGGGCTTCATGAAACACGGGTAACCGAGCGTTTCTTCGAGGTAACGCGTGGCCGGCTCCAGGCCATCGGCCAACTCCCAGGCGCGGACGACGGCGTAGCGTGTCACGCGGATGCCGGCTTCCCGGAAGAGGGCCTTCATCAATGCCTTGTCCATGCCGATGGCGCTTGCGGCCACGCCGCAGCCGGTGTAGGGCAGCCCTGCCAGTTCGAGGAAGCCCTGGAGCGTGCCGTCTTCGCCGAACGGCCCATGGACCAGCGGGAAGGCGACGGCGCAGGAGCCCAGCTCGCCGAGCGCTTCACCGGCGGCGAGGAGAGGCTTGCCCTGGGCGGCGAAACAGTTCGCCCCGGCGGCCATTGCGCGACGCGTCTCGACGGGCGTCATCCAGCCGCCCTCCCGGCTGATCCCGAAAGGCACCGGCTCCCAGCGGTCCGGGTCGAGGGCGGCCATGACGCTTCGCGCGCTGAGGATGCTGACCTCGTGCTCGCCCGAACGTCCCCCGAAGATTACCGCTACGCGTTGCCTCGCCATCACCACGCCCCCACAAACGCGACTTCGCGTTCCAGGCGCAGGCCGAACCGCTCGAACACCCGTCGTTCCGCTTCTTCGACCAATGCGGCAACCTCCGACGCCTTCGCCTGTCCGTAGTTCACGAAGAAGTTGCAGTGCATCTCGCTGATGGCCGCATCGCCGCGCCGTTCTCCGCGCAGGCCGACGCTGTCGATCAGCTTCCAGGCGGGGTTATCCGGCGGATTCTTGAAGATCGAGCCAGCGTTCCTGCCGCGTGGCTGCGCGCCGAGCCGCCTGGCGTCGTGGGCGGCGGCCGTCGCGAGCAGCGCCTTCGCATCGCCGGGCGTCATTTCGACTTCGGTTTCGAGCACCGTTTTGCCTACGAACTGGCCGCGCGTGAAGACACTGCCGCGATAGACGAGGCCCAGGCTGGCGGCGTCCAGCCACTCGTCGCGGCCCCCGGCCTCGACGAGGCGCACGCGCCGCAGGACATCGGCGAGGCAGCCTCCGTAAGCGCCCGCGTTGTAGACGACGGCTCCCCCGAGCGTGCCGGGGATGCCGACCGCCCAGGAGAGGCCCGCCAGCCCGGCCCGGCACATCTTGCGAGCGAAGGCGGCGAAACTCGTGCCGCTCTCCAGGCGGTAGGTGAGCCCTCCGCCGGAGACGATCTCGGCGCGCGCCCGGTTGTCGATGACGAGCCCGCGGATGCCGCAGTCGGCCACGAGGATGTTGCTGCCGCTGCCCAGCACGAAGGTCTGGACGCCCGCGTCCGCCGCGGCAAGGGTCGCGCGCTTCAGCGCCTCGGCGTCCCGCACCGTGGCAAAGAGGTCGGCCGGGCCCCCGACGCCGAAAGTCGTGTGGCGCGAAAGCGGCTCGTCCCGTTTGACGGTGGCGAATGGCTCCAATTGCCCGGCGAGCAGTTCAATCGCGCTCATCGCAACAGCTCCAGGATCTTGGGCCCGACTTCGACCACATCGCCGGCGCCGATGGTGAAGATCACGTCGCCCGGCCGCGCGAGCCCCGCCGCCTGGCGGGCCGCGTCGTCGAAGTCGCGCGCGTAGTGGGCGGGCGGCTCGACGATCGCCGTCGCCAGGTCGGCGGCGCTCCGGCCGGCGACGGGCGTTTCGCGCGCCGCATAGGTCTCCAGCAGGACGAGTTCGTCCAGCCCGGCCCAACAGCGGATCCAGTCGTCCCACAGGTAGGAAATGCGGCTGTAGGTGTGGGGCTGATAAACGCCGATGAGCCGTTGGCCGGGGAAGCGGCGCCGGGCGGCGTCGATCGTCGCGCGAACCTCGGTCGGGTGGTGGGCGTAGTCGTCCATAATGAGGATGCCGCCGGCCTGGCCGACCGTTTCGAACCGGCGGCGCGCGCCCTGGAACTTCGCCACGGCGGCGGCTACCGCTTCGAAGGGCACACCCAATCCCAGGCAGACGCCGGCCGCGGCCGTTACGTTGCGGACGAAGTGGTCCGCCGGGACGGCGGCGCGCAGGCCGCCGAGCGCCGCGCCCGCCCGCCGGAGGGTGAACTCGATGCCGTCCGCCTCAGGGCGGAGGTCGGTCGCCTGCCAGAAGCGTGTGCCCTCCATGCCGTAGGTCTCGGTGGCAAACGGCTCGTTCTCGACGGCTTCGCTGGCGCGCCTGGCCCCTGGGTCGTCCCAGCAGGCGAGCAACCGTCCGCCCCGTTTCACCCTTCGGGCGAAGACTTCGAACGCTTCGTGATAGGCGGATTCGGTGCCGTAGTAGTCGAGGTGGTCCGCCTCCACGTTCGTGATCACGGCGATTTCCGGTTCGTATTCGTGGAAGGCGCGCTTGTATTCGTCCGCTTCGACGACGCAGAGGTCGCCTTCGCCCCAGGCAGCGTGCCCGCCGAGGTCGATGCTTTCACCGCCAAGGAGGTACATCGGCCGCAGCCCAGCCTCGCTGAGAATGAACGCGATGAGGCTGGACGTCGTCGTTTTTCCGTGTGCGCCGGCGACCGCGATGACGCGCTTCCCCTGCATCAGCTTCGCCACCATTTCCGCCCGGATGAGAATGGGAATGGCTCGTGAGCGCGCCTCGACCAGCTCCGGGTTGTCCGTAGCCGCCGCCGCCGTGGTTACGACGAGCGTGGCGTCGCCGACGTTCGCGGCGGCGTGGCCGGAGAACACGGTCGCGCCCAGGGTTTCGAGCCGCGCCGTGAACTCCGAAGGACGGAGGTCGCTGCCGGTCACGGGAATGCCGCGCTCCAGGAGCAGCTGTCCGATCGCGGACATGTGCATGCCACCGATGCCGACGAGGTGGACGGGCCCGCGAATCTCGTCGATCACTTCGCCACCTCCAGGATGAGGTTGGCGATATCGCGGGCGGCGTTCGGGCGGGCAAGGCCGAGCGCGGCGGCGCGCATGGCGGCGAGCCGCGGCTCGTCCGCCATAAGGTTCTCGACCATGTCGCAGAGGCTGCCGAGATCCTTCTCTTCGAGCACGACGGCGGCCCCGGCATCCGCCAGCCATTTCGCGTTGGCGCGCTGGTGTCCCCCGGCGAAGGCGCCCGGCACGAGCACCGCTGGCAGGCCCGCGGCCGTGAGTTCGCCGAGCGTGCTCGCTCCGGCGCGCATGACGGCGAGGTCCGCCGCGATCATCAGGGCGGGCAGGTCTTCGCGGAACGGTGAGGGGTGGTAGCGTCCGTCCAGTTCGCGCCCGAGCTGGCTTTCGAAGCCGCGTGCCTCGTCGTAGCCGGCCGCGCCGGTGATGTGGGTGACGGTCATGCCGTTGAGGAGCCCGCGGACCCCTTTGAAGACCGCCGAGTTGATCGCGGTCGCTCCCTGGCTCGCGCCGGCGATGAGCAGCACCTTCGCCTCGGCGGGGATGCCGAGGAGCTGGCGCGCTTCCGCGCGCGTGTGTTCGAAGAACGCCGGGCGTACGGGGTAGCCAGTCACCGTCGTCTTTCGGCGAGGGAGGTGATTGAGGGCTGCCTCGGTGGTGGTGGCGAGGCGGGTGGCGAGGCGCATTTCGGCCTTCACCGCCCAGCCGGGGCTCACGTCCGGGAGGTAGACGACGACGGGTTTTCGCAGCAGACGGGCGGCGACGCAGCAGGGGAAGCTCGCGTAGCCGCCGGTGCTGAATACGACCCCTGGCCGGAAGGCGAGCAGGCGGCGCGTCGCGACCGCGGCGCCCCAGCCGAGGCGCGCGAAGCTCCGGACCAGCGCGAGCGGACCGCGTCCCCGGATGGGGGCGGCGGGCACGCTCTCGAAGCGCAGGCCGTAGCGTTCGACCATCGCTCGCTCGCCGCGATTCTCCGGCCCGAAAAACCGGACTTCGCCCACAGCCCCTGGCTGTGCGCGGAGCGCTTCGAGCACCGAGATCGCGGGGTAGATATGGCCGCCGGTGCCGCCGCCAGTGAGGACGAGCTTCTTCATCCGGCGGCCCTCCTGCGCACGATGCGGCCACCGCGCGGAGGCTCCGTCGCTCGCTCGGCGTGGAGCTGGCCGTAGCGGGAGATGCTCATGAGGACGCCCATCGCCAGCAAGGCCGAGGCGAGCGCGTTCCCGCCGAAGCTGAGGAACGGCAATGGCACTCCGGTGAGCGGCATCAGGCTCGTGATGCCGGCGATGTTCAGGAACGCCTGGACGGTGATCCAGGTCGTGATGCCGGTCGCTACGAGGGTGCCGAAGTCGTCGTGGCAGCGGCGGGCCACGGTGAACCCGCGGATCATCAGCGCCACATAAAAGAAGAGCACGACGACCGTGCCGACGAATCCGGCCTCCTCGCCGATGATCGCGTAGACGCCGTCCGTGTGGCTCTCCGGGATGTAGAAGAATTTTCCGCGGCTGGCCCCGAGACCAAGCCCTTCGACGCCACCGTTGCCCATCGCGACCAGCGCCTGCTGCGTTTGAAAGCCTTTTCCGCCCGGGTCGGCGTCTGGCGAAAGGAATGTCGTAACGCGGTCCAGGCGGTAGCCCGCAACGGCGGCGAGAATGGCCACGGCCAGGAGGCCGGCCGCGGCGAGCGCGAACATCTGCTTAAACGACGCTCCCGCAACGAAGAACATCGTGACGGCGATCGTGAAGATGATGAGGGTCGTGCCGAGGCTTGGTTGCTTCATGACCAGAAAGCCGACCGCGGCGATGATGATGACGAAGGGCCAGAAGCCACCTTCGAAACTGCGGAGGGTCGCTCCCTTGGAACCGAGCCAGGCGGCGAGGTAGATGGTAATCGTCAACTTCGCGAACTCGGCCGGCTGGAAGCTGAGCGGCCCGTAGCCGATCCAGCGCCTCGCGCCGTTCGCCTCGTTGCCGACGACGAGGACGGCGATCAGGGCGCCGAGGGTCAAGAGCATGAGCAGCAAGGCGTGCCGCTTGTAGGTCAGGTAATCCGTCCTGGCCGCCGCGATGAAGAGCGCCAGCCCGAACCCGCACCAGATGAGCTGGTTGAAGATGTAGTGCTCCGGATTGCCGAAGCGGGCGAGGCTGATCACGAAGCTCGCGCTCCAGACCGCGATCAGGCCGACGACCGTTAAGGCCGCCGTGAGCAGGAGGATCAAGTAGTCCGGGTGGGCCGGGCTGGCGGCAGGAAGACGCATCGTGGCTATGGCGACACCTCCGCGACGAAGCCGGGTATCGCCCGGACGAGCTGACGGAACCGCTCGCCGCGTGATTCGAAGTTGGGGTAGGCGTCGAAGCTGGTGCCGCCGGGCGAAAGCAGCACGACATCGCCCGGGCGCACGATTTCGGTCGCGGCGGCCACCGCCTCTTCGAGCGTGGCCACGCGCAGCCGGTCGTGAACGCTCCCTGCCATCGCCTGGAAAAAGAGATCGCCGGCCTCGCCGAACGTCACGACGGCCCGGCAGCGTTGGCCCGCCAGTTCGCGCAGGCCGTCTATGGGCAGGTTCTTGTCACGCCCCCCGAGGAGCAAGACGACCGGTTCGGTGAAGGCGTTGAGCCCGGCCATCGTCCGCTCCGGAGATGTCGCGATGCTATCGTTGACCCAGGTCGCGGCCAGCGCCTGGCCCATCACCTCGAGCCGATGGGGGACGCCGGTAAACGTCGCGGCCGCCGAACGGATGGCCGCGTCCGGCCAGCCGGCCGCGTTGGCGATAGCGCAGGCCATGGTCACGTTGGCAACATTGTGGTCGCCGCGCAGGCGGATCGCGCCGCGGTCGATAATCTCGCGCTTTTGCTTGCCGCGGCGGCAGGTAATCACCCCTCGGTCCAGCCAGGCGCCGTCTCCGTCGGGCTGCGTTAGGAGCGAAGTCCGGGCCAGCTGTCCGCGGACGTCGGCCACCAAAGCACGGCTGGTATGGTCGTCGGCGTTGAGGATGGCCGTATCGCCGGGTCGCTGGTATTCGAGGATGTGGCGCTTGAGCCCGACGTAGGCATCCCAGGAGAACTGATCGAGATGGTTGGGCGTCACATTCGTAATCGCCGCGATTGCGGGCGAGCGATCGGTGTACTGGAGCTGCGTATGGCTGATTTCGAGGACGACCGTGGCCGCTTCGCTGATCTCGTCGAGCCTTCCCAGGAGCGCCTGCCCGATGTTCCCACCGACGATGTGCTGGATGCCGGCGGCGGCGGCCATTGCGCCGGTGAGCGCCGTCGTTGTCGATTTTCCGCTCGCTCCCGTGATACCGATCATGCGGCCCCGGCAGAGCCGCAAAAACAGGCGCATTTGCGAGGTCACTTCGATGCCGAGTTCGCGCGCACGGACCACGGCAGGGTCGTGGCGCAGCACCGACTGGGAGACCGCCAGCAGATCGAACCCGGCCGGGTCGAGCAGAGGCTGTCCGCAAACGACAAGCTCGACTCCCGCGGGCGCGGCCGCCTTCGCCTCGCCGAGCTGGGCCTCGGTCCGTGTGTCGGACATGACGACGTGGGCGCCGACGCGGACGAAGAGGGCGGCGAGGTCGCGTCCTTCGATGCCGAGCGAATAGACGAGTACGCGTTTGCCTGCGAAGTGGGAGAGGTCGTTCATGAAGGCACCGCCAGGGCGAAGGCGACGCCGAGGAAGGCGCTCACGATGCTGACGATCCAGGCGCGGGTGACGACCTGCGTCTCCGCCCAGCCAATCTCTTCGAAGTGGTGATGGAGGGGAGCGCGCCGGAAGAAGCGCTTGCCACCGGTCATCTTGAAGTACGCGATCTGGATGACGTTGCTCATCCCTTCAGCCACGAACACGGACCCGATAATGGGCAGGAGCAGCCACTGGCCGGTCATGAGGGCAACGACGGCCAGGCTGGAGCCAAGGGCGAGGGCGCCGGTATCGCCCATGAAGACCTTCGCCGGGTGGGCGTTGTACCAGACGAAGCCAAGGTTCGCGCCGGCGATGATAAAGGCGAAGGTCGCGACATAATCCTGGCCCTGCGTAAACGCGATGATCCCGTAGGCGATGAAGGCGATCAGCGTCGTACCTCCGGTGAGCCCATCGAGCCCGTCCGAAACGGCGACGCCGGTGGTGGTCGCGACGACGACGAGGGTGGCGATGGGGATGTACCAGAGGCCGAGTTCGGCCGATCCGGCCCAGGGCACGTTTATCGATTCGACCCTGATCTGGCTGTAGAGGATGACTGCCGCAAAGAGCCCAAAGAAGGTGAGGAAGGTGATCTTGAACCGCCAGGAGAGACCCTTTTGGGTGCGGTGCTGGAGCGTCCCGAGGTCATCGACGAAGCCGGCGGCGCCGGTTATCGCGATCATCGCGAGCGGCAGGAGGATGGAGCGGTTGTCCCACCAACTGACGGCGACGGCCGTCACGAGCAGCGTCGGCGCCCAGATGATCAGTCCGCCAAAGGTCGGTGTACCGGCCTTCGCCTGGTGCGAAGACGGCTGATGTTCGCTGATCTGCTTGCCGACCTTTTGGGTGCGAAGGCGCCGCACAATGGGCTGCCCAAGCACGACGGAAATGGCGAACGCTATGACGCCGGACATGAGCGCGTGAATCATCGCGTGCCCTCCAGCAGCGGTATGACCGACTCCAGGGCTTCGCTGCGAGACCCCTTGACGAGCACGACGTCGCCTTCGCGGAGCAACGCCCGCAGTTCGGCCGCCGCCGCATCCTTGTCCGCGAACCAGCGTACGTCGCTACCCCCGGTTGCCCGCGCCGCCTCCGCCAGAGGCCGTGCCGTTTCGCCGAAAACGAAGAGGAGGTCGCAGGAGCGGGCCGCGAGCCGTCCCGCCTTCTCGTGCTCGGTGACCTCGAAGTCCCCGAGTTCGGCCATCTTGCCCAGCAACGCGAAGCGCCGGCCGGGGAGGCTCCCGAGGAGGTCCAGCGCGCCCGCCAGCGAGGCCGGGCTCGAGTTGTATCGGTCGTCGAGGATGACGGCGCCGGTATCGCTCGTCCGCCGCTGGATCCGCCCGGGGGCCTCCGCGTTGGAGACGGCTTCGGAGGCTTCGGCCACGGTCATCCCGAGGGCGAGCGCGCAGCCGATGGCCGCCAAGGCGGCGGGGACGAGGTGCGCTCCGGGCATCCGCGAACGTACTTCGGCGCGCCGCCCTTCGAAACAGACGGCGAAGCGCGTCCCATCGAGCCCGAGGTTCGTCACCGGCCCGGCGCGCAGGTTCGCCCCATCCGCGCTGCCGAAGGAGATCACGCGGCAGGCGAGCGACGGGATGGCCGCCGCGATCCACGGGTCGTCCGCGTTGAGCACGGCTGTCTGGCCGGAGCCGAGGTAGCGAGGCAGCGAGAGCTTTTCCTCGGCGATCGCCTCGGCGCTCCCGAGCTTCGAAACGTGCGTCAGCCCGATGTTCAGGACCACGCCCACTTCGGGCTCGGCGATCTCGCAAAGGCGGCGAATTTCGCCTCTGCTATCCATCCCCATTTCGAGTACCGAGACTTCGTGCTCAGTCCTCAGGCTGAGCAGGGCCAATGGGAGGCCCTCTCGGCTGTTGAAGTTCCCCTCGCTACGGTGGGTGTTGAAGTTCGTCGCGAGGGACGCCGCCGTCAGCTCCTTGGCGGTCGTCTTGCCTACCGTCCCGGTGATGCCGACCACGCGCGTGGCGCAGGCGGCCCGCCACGCCTGCGCCAGTTGGCCGACGGCCAGAGTCGGGTCCGGGGCGATGATGATCGTCTTGTCTGGCCACTCGCCGGCGGGCGGCGTCGCGCAGATGGCGGCAACCGCGCCGTTTCGGAGCGCGTCGGCCACGTAAAGGTTCCCGTCGGTCTGTTCGCCCGGGAAGGCGGTGAAGAGATCACCGGTGCGGACGCGGCGAGAGTCGGCGGCGCCGCCTTCGATCGGCGCATCTGGCCCTTCGGCCACGAAGTACCCGCGTTTGCGCATCTCTCGCGCTACCCAGGCCGTCGTCAGGCCGCTCATCGCGGAGCCTGCGCGTACTGCGCGGCGTCTGGCCGGACGTTGAGATAGTGGAGGGCGTCGTCAGCGATTTTGGCGAACACGGGGGCGGCCGCGGCCGTCCCGGTCTGTCCATCCGTGTTGCGGTCCAGCTTCACGAGGACGAGCAGCTTCGGGTGATC
>JANXYE010000236.1 GCA_025350285.1 Chloroflexota bacterium | reverse complement strand
GCATCAGGCGCTGCCGCCGTCCTGGATGTTCGCCGGGCACGTCGTGCTCCGTGATTGCCACCGTCGCGCGGGTGCAGAGCCGCGCCATCAGGACGAACCCCAGCCCGCCGGTCGCCCCACCGGTGTGCAGGTGCACGATGTCCGGTTTCGCCTCGCGCAGGCTCCGTACCAGCCCAAACCAGGCCCGCAGTTGCGCGGAGCGCCCATCGCGGCCGTCCGTCGTGAGTCGCCGCACCTGCGCCCCCGCCGCGACCGCCCGCGCCGCAACCGGGTCGAGTTCCAGTCCCCGCGGGATGATGACGCAGACCGCTATCCCGCGTCTCCGGTATTCGGCCGCCAGGTCGATGACGTGGGTCTCCATGCCGCCGATGGCCGTGGATTGCAACCCGAGCACGATGGAGGAAGCACGTTTCCTCATGCCGCCACCTCTGGCACGGGCGTTTTCGTTCGTTCGCGGCGAGCTACACACTCCAGCATCAGATCCACCAGCAGTCGATCGTTCCGGGATCCATCGAACCGCTCTTCCGCCCGCTTCCGGCCGCGCGCGCCCATCGCCGGGAGCCGGTCAGCCTGGGCGATGGCTCGTTCGAGGCCGTCCGCGAGCGCGAGGGCGTTGGGCTCTATGAGCCAGCCCGTGACGCCGTCATGGACGATGTCCGGTGCGCCGCCGACGTTGGCGACAATGCAGGGGAGTCCGCTCGCCATGGCTTCGACAGTAGCGAGCCCGAATGCCTCCGCGAGGGTTGGCAGCACGAAAAGGTCGGCGGATGCGTAAAGGGCCTTCAGTGCCGGAGAGTTCACCTCAGCCCGATGCACCCGCACGCCGGGCGCGGGCACGACGTCGTCACGCGTCACGATGTCGAGTTCGGCTCTACCGCGGAACTGCCCCGCCAGAAGGGCGACGAGCATCGGCCCGCCCTTCCGGGCAAAATCGCCGCCGACGAAAAGCAAGCGCAACGGCCGGCCCACTGGCGCCTCCCGCGGCGGCGCCGTCCAGGCGTCAAGGTTCAGCCCCGGGTGCAACACATGGATGCGGCCGTCATCGACCCCAACCCGTCGCAGCCCATCGGCCGCCCAGTTCGACCACGGAGCGAACAGCGTGACGTGGCGGAAGAACAGTCTCTCCTGCGCCGCGGCCAGTTTCATCCGGGCACCCGTGCGCGGCTCACGGCCAAAGTAGAGCGGAGCGAAGGCCTCCTGCTGCTCTAGCGTCCAGTCCGTTTCCATAATGAGCGGCCGCCGCCAAGGGCCCGCTTGCGCCCACATAAACGGCAGCGCGAGCTCCGAGCAGGAGGTCCAGGTAATATCCGGTCTTGGGAAGGACGCGAAGGATCGGGCTTCGGCGAGCGCGCGCAGCCGCCCCCGTAATGGTCCAGGGAGTGGCAACCGCTCGATCACGCCGCCCTCGCACCAGCCGCTGATGCGCGCGAAGCGAGCGTCCAGCCGCCCATCGGCGGCAACGTGCGTTTCGAGGTTCATCTGGCGCGTCTTCCAGCCAGCGTAGGTGGTACCGACGAAGAGCGCCCTGGGAGAGGAACTGGGGTTCACGAACGCCCTCCGCCGGTATCACCATCCCAACCAACACCACCACCCCACAGCGCGAAAGTAACCACCAGGTGACGAGCCGGGGTTGACGCGGTGTCGGACGTTCGTCCTGGTGGCCAAATCGGCCACGTTCACCTTTTACCGCGCTGTCCGCTCCCAGTTACGCGGAGCCCGGTCCCGCAGCAACGACAGGTACACCCGGCCCTTGTGCAGCACGAACCGCGGCGCGTGCGCGAGCGCAACCAGGTCCCGCGGCGAAGCGCGCGCCGCCAACCACCCGGTCGCCGCGTAAGCCGCCAACGACCCTGGCGCCGCGACCGCCAGCCATATCGGCAAAAGCCCCGCCGCCCCAGCGATCACGACGATCACCGCGAGTCCACCAAGCACCGTCAACGGCAGCGACGCAACCTCCAGCGATCCGGCCGCGACAGCAATTCGGCCCCGCACAACGGCGGTCGCGGTCACGCCGAGCGCGTCTCGCATCAGCGCGAAGCGCCCGCCCTCCCAGCGCCGATCCTGGACGGCCGCATCCTCGTAGGAAGCCGCCATCTGGCCCCAGACGGTCGCCGAAGGTTCGAACCGCACGGCGATGCCTCGACGCGCGAGCCAGAGCGAGGTCGCGGCGTCCTCAACGAGCCCGGCCCCGCCGAGGCCATCGCGAACCACATTCCACGGCATAGCCATCCCGTTGCCCTTGAGGCTCGTCCCCAGGCCCAGGCGCGCCGCGCCGAGCGGCCGCGCCCAGTGGACCAGCAGCAAGGCGAGCCGCCGTAGCCGCGCCAGTTCGCTCTCGGACCCGGCCGCCGCGTAATGCACCTGCACCGCCATCGCGCCACGCTCCAACCTGGAAGCTACAGCCTCGAAAAGGTTCGCCGATACCGTTGTGTCCGCGTCCACGAAGAGCAACGCCCCAGGCACCTCGCCCCGCGCGGCCAGCGATTCGATCGCGAAATCGAGGGCGAAGCTCTTGCCTCGCCGCGCCGGGTCCGTACGCACCAGGACAGTCGCGCCAGCGGCGCGCGCCACCTCCGCCGTCCCGTCGGTGCAATTGTCCGCAACGACGAGCACCTCGGGCCGCGGCCGGAACGGCGCCGCGAGCAGGCTCGCGACGGTCGATGCCACCAGCCGTTCCTCGTCGTGCGCGGGCACAACCACGACGAACCGCCACTCCCGCTTCGCCTTCACGGGTAAACCCGGGCGCTTGAGGGCCGCCAGCGAAAGCAGCGTCCACCAGCTCCCGTGCGCGAGCACGACCGATCCGGCGGCCAGCGCCAAAAGACTTACGGGATTCATGCCGCCATCCTCCGCCTGGCGGTCCCGGACTCCGCTGGCGCCGGTGCGAGCAGCGCCGCCAGGGTCGCAACGAACCGCTCAAGGCTGAAGTGCTCGACCGCCGCGCGCCGCGCTGCGGCACCCATCTCCGAGACCTCGCCCGGGTGTTCAAGCACGCGGCGGATGGCCGCATGCAGAGCCGCTTCGTCCGCGGGAGGAACATACAGCCCGGTTGGCGCTCCGCCCGCTGGTCCGCCGAACGCCGCAGGGCCACGCCCCGTGGTCGCCACCGCATCGAGCCTTCCGTCCGCCGTAACCAGCGGGCCCTCGATGCACTCCTGCTGACCCCGGGAGGCGGTTACCACAACTGGGCGTCCGCAACTCATCGCCTCCAGGATCGTGGTTACCCCGGACTGGTTCGCGACATCGTGCAGCGGC
>JANXYE010000198.1 GCA_025350285.1 Chloroflexota bacterium | reverse complement strand
GGATGGCGCGTGCCGCGATGGTGTGCCCGGCCGCGCGCAGCCGCGCCTCGGCGAGGTCGCCGGAAGCGTCTTCGCGCGCGCCAGCGGCGCCTTTATCGGAACAGGTGAGGATGGCGACGGTCGTCACCGGTTCATGGTAACCGGGCCAACGGAGCCGTGGATCGGGTAACGAGTTCGGAGCCTCAGCTCTTGGGCGGCTGAGCGCTCGCGAGCGGATCCAGCTCGATCTCGAGCGGCGGCTCGGGCGATTGGGCCGCGGGCGGCTCGGGCGACGGTGGTGGCGTGGGCCCGGTTGGTTCGGCCGGGGGGGCGGCCGCCCGAGGCGCAGGCGCGGCCGGGGGCGGCGGCGCTGGCGCATCTGCCTCGTCCCAGTCTGGGCCGCTGCTCCCACCGTCAACGTTCTCGATTATGGCACTGCGTTCGACTGCGAAGGCCGACGAATTGAAATACGTCCCCAGCCAGCTCATGTTCTGCCCCGCGACGAGCCGGATGACGCCGCGCACGCCACCCGATTCGGCGTCGTTTTCGAGCCCCATGAACAACCGGAAGCCGAGACCGTATTCGTCCGGGGGCCGCTGCGCGATGCTCGAGGCCCGCTCCGTGAAGCCGAAGTAGTCCATCGTTTTCGCGGCCACCCACTGGGCGAAGCCCTCGATCAGGATCTTCCGCACGCGAGCCCCGAGGTCGGGGTTCGAGGGGATGAGGTCGTCGCCCAGGATGGCCTCGCCGAATCCGCCCCGAAATGTCCACGCGTGCGCGAGTTCGTGCGCCAGCACTTCGTAAGCTTCGTGGCGCTTCATCGCCTTGAGCGTGATCGCGTGCTCATCGCGCTGATAGAAGCCGAGCACGCCCTCGCTGGTCTTTTCCGTCACGATGGTTGGCATGTCGATGAGGTCGATCCCGAGCATCGGCCCGAAGACGTGCTCGCGGATGTCGTTCGCAATGCGGGCGAGTTCGCGCGCGGCGGTCACGAGTTGGGTCCGCTCGTTCGCTACATACGCGACATTAGCCGGGAGCAGCCGCGAAAGGAGCCCGATCGCCCCCCTCTTATCCAGGTCGGGGTTCGGTCCCGTCGGCGCGTTTGGACCTTGCGGCCGCAGGCTGCGCTTACACCCCGGATGCCCGAGGCAAGCGTTGCAGCCATCTTCACAGGGGCAGTCCATCAGCAGCTTAAACGCCGACCGCAGCACCTCCCCAAGATGCATGGAGAGCATCCCCGCCACACCAGAACCCGCCGCCACATCATCGTAGACAGCCAGCGCTGGCCCCGGCACCGGCTGAAACCGTACGGCGGTCTCCGGAGGAGTCGGCCGCCAGTCCGCCGCGGGCGTTGACGGAGCGTGGGCGGCCGCATCCGCGGCCGGGATAACTCCCATACCCAGGTCATCCGGGCGGAAGCGCAACGCGACCGTCGCGCCAACCCGAAAGGCGTGCGCGAAGGCGTGGATGGCCTCTGCCCGGGTGTCAGGCGGGAAGGAGAGGACCACGCCCGAGGTTTCGAAGGTCCGCCGCAGGCGCCCTTCGTCTCGGGCCCGTTCCTCCCAGCGGCCCTGGTTCGAAAGCGCCATCGGTTCATCAATCGCCCCCGCGACGTAGCCCACGACGCGTTCGTCGATGTTCAGGGACACTTCTCGGGCTGTGGCGTCACCGGCTCCGAAGAGGGCGATCGGCACGGCCCCGGACTCATCCGAGCCGACGCTGGTCTCGCAGATGGCGTACGTAACCCTGTTCACCACGGCCGTTCGGTTCAGGAACAGCACCTGGTGCTCACCCTGCCGGGCGTCTCTATCCTCGACTTCGTAGCGAACGCCATCCGATACGAACAGCGCTTTCGGAAATGCGGACTTCGGCAGGCGGCTTTGCTCCAACTGGGCGACGCTGTCGTTGGCGTCATCTGACTTGAGGATCGCAACGGGACGGTCGCCGGCCGCTTCGAGGTCGATGAGCGGGTGGAAGAAGCGGTCGCCGGTCCCCCCGGCGGGGACGAGTGAGCCGAAACGCTTTCGTTCGTCCGTGGCCAACCAACCCTTCGCCAGCCACCCGTCGATTTCCTGATCGAGTTCCGCGTAGCCGAGCCCCTCCAACTCCGAGCGGTCGAATCCACGCGAGCCGATCGCGGCGCGAAGGTGGAGCTGGTGCATCGCGCGGCTGCTCGCATCGAGGACGGCAAGCCCGGCGAGGGCGTTGTGCCGCTGGTCGGCCTCTTCGCGCAGGACGAAGTGAAGGGCGAGCGGCTCGTGCGGGGCCACGACGATCGCGACCTTGGCGGAAGGCCCGCGGTCGGCGCCGAGCAGGCTGACGTCGTAATGGAGGTCATCGATCGAGCGCGGCGTCCCGGCGTAGACCACGACATCGGCCGCCCGCGCGCTCAACTTCGCTTCATCCACGGCCTGGCACACCTCAAGGCGCTCGCGCGGAAACGTTCCGGCCCGGGACTCGACCAGGCGCCGGAGGACATTGAGGTCGGACCGGGCCGCGGAGGGGTGGGTCGCTACCACGAGCACGTGTAAACCGGCCGCGGCCGCGCTGGCGGCGATCTCCGCGACCTCATCGAACAACGACCGGCGCGTCACCTGTCCATCGGCATCGAAGCAGAGGTTCGGGATCCAGCCGTACATCCTTACT
>JANXYE010000195.1 GCA_025350285.1 Chloroflexota bacterium | reverse complement strand
GTCGCGCTCGGTGGTTGCGCCACGGTTGTCGTGGTCGCGGCGGACCCGGTGCAACTCAGTTGGAAGGTCTTCGCATCGACTCTGCTCGAACTGAGCCGGGTGCCTTCACAGCGCACGGTGAGCGAGTCCCCACCGCGGATGGTAGTGCTGGGCGATGCGGCGAAGACGCCGATAGCGCCCAGCCCGGCAACCCCCGCGATGATCGTCGCGGGCAAGAGAAATCGTCGTTGCATGAGGTCCCCCAGGCGGCACAGGCGGGCACGTCGCCCGCTGGCCTGTGTGCAGACTCGGCGGACGGAGGGAGGGGGACAAGCAACGCACAGTAACCGCTGCGTAAACAGTTGGCGCGGATTCGTGGCCCCGGTGGAGAACGGGTGGGAGATGGAGGCCCCAGGAGCGGGGATTCGCGGCCAGTACCGCCGTGAGCGTTGCGGCGCTTCCGTGCTACACTCCGCCGGCTGCGCTGGACGGCCAGCCAAATTCCTGATTGAGAGCCAGACAATGGACGATCTTCGAGGCAAAGTTGCCGTGGTGACTGGCGGCGGGAGCGGCATAGGCCGGGCGATGGCCCTCGCCTTCGCCGCTGAAGGCATGCACGTCGCGATCGCCGATGTTGAACTTGGCCCGGCCGATGCGGTGGCCGCCGAAGTCACCGCGAAGGGCGTCCGCGCCCTCACGGCGAAAGTCGATGTGACTGACCGGCCAGCGGTGAAGGCGTTCGCCGACCGCGTCTTCGCCGAACTTGGGAGCTGCGACATCCTCTGCAACAACGCTGGTGTCGTCGCCTTCCGGCCCGTGCCGCAGATGACCGACGCAGACTGGGACTGGGTCGTGGGCGTGGACCTGCTGGGCGTGATCAACGGCACGCAGGCGTTCCTCCCGCGCATGGCCCAGGCGGGCCGCGGCGGGCACATCGTGAATACGGCCTCGATCGCCGGCATGATCGCGGGCGCGACGCCCGGCATCGCCTCCTATACGACGGCGAAGTTCGGCGTCGTAGGAATGTCCGAAGGGATGGCGAACGACCTCGCCCGGGTGAACATCGGCGTCTCCGTGCTCTGCCCCGGCGGTGTGCGGACCCAGATCGGCAACGCCGGCCGCAACCGGCCAGACGAGTACGGCGGCCCTGAACCGATGAACGAACGGATCAGCGCCGGCTCAGCCCAGTTCGGCATGGACGCCGAGGATGTAGCGGCGCTCGTCGTGCGGGCCGTCAAAGAGAACCAGCTCCACATCATGACACACGAAGATACGAAGGCTGGCGTCGCCGAGCGCTTCGACCGCATCCTCGCGGCCTACGATTGGGGCCTCGCGAACCTGAAGAAGGGGGCCTGACCATGAAGGACTTCAAGGGCAAAGTCGCGGTCGTCACCGGGGGTGGCAGCGGGCTCGGGCGGGCGATGGCCCTCACGTTCGCGGGCGAGGGCATGGACGTCGCTATCGCCGACGTCGATCTTGGCGCCGCGGACAAGGTCGCCGGAGAGATCCGGGCGAAGGGCCAGCGCGCCATCACGGCGAACGTCGATGTCACGAACCGGGCGGCCATGGGGGCGTTCGCCGACCGCGTCTACGGGGAACTCGGCGGCTGCCACGTGCTCTGCAACAACGCCGGCGTCTCGACGTTCATCCCGGTACACCAGCTCTCGGAAGCGGACTGGGACTGGGTTGTCGGGGTGGACCTGCTTGGCGTCCTCTACGGGATTCAGGCGTTCCTGCCACGGATGATCACGCAGAAACAGGGCGGGCACATCGTCAACACTTCGTCCATCGCCGGCCAGGTGCCGCTCAGTGGCATCGTCCCCTACCACGCGGCGAAGTACGCGGTGGTCGGCCTCACGGAGAGCCTGGTCATCGACCTCAAGTCCGAGAATATCAGCGCCTCGGCGTTGTGCCCTGGGCTCGTAAAGACCGGCATCGGCAGCTCAGGGCGCGCCCGTCCGGATCGCTTCGGCGGCCCGACCGCTCCGGACCCCGTCCAGGCGGCCGTCGACAGCAGCGGCTACGACCCGATGGACGTCGCCGCACTGGTCCTGAAGGCGGTGCGGGAGGACGTCACCTGGATCCTCACGCACCCCGAATACAGGCCCCAGATCGAGGCCCGTCGCGACAAGATCCTGGCGGCCTACGACTGGGCCAAGGCGGGATAGGTCAGGGCCTCGAAGGGTCTCTCCATCGCAGGCCCGGAAATCGCGCGAACCCTCGGTCGGCGGAGATGAGTTCCGCTTCGTTCTCGATCGCGAGCGCCGCAAGGTAATTGTCGGTGAAATCATCCGGCCGGGTTCCGACCGTCCGGCAGAAGTTCGCGAACGCGCGCCAATGCCGTTTGCTCGGCTCAAGCGGCACGAAGTTCGGTAGGCTGCGTAGTTCATCGACGAATGCCAGGACACGGTCAAGGGTCGGCGGCGGATCCCAGACCTTTCTGTTCAGGCTCACGCGGACGAACCCGAGCAGCACGAGGTCTGGTATGGCGAGCGACTCATCGCTCCCTGACGCTTCGTCCAGCCATCGCCGGTACGGAGCGTAAAACACCGCCAGAGGATGGAACGCATTTACCAGCGCGTTAACGTCGGGAATCTGCAAGGCGGCGCTCCAGCCATTCTTCCTCGTCCATCATCGATTCAACCGTATCGAGGTCGACCCCGGGCCGGAGGCCCCCGCCGTTCGAAACCGTGAAGGTGAACGGTTTCCTCGGCATTCTTCGACGGAGCGCCTCCTCAACGAAGTCCGAAAACGTCATCCCCGCCTTGATTGCCTCGATCTTGGCGTCTCGAAAAACCTGATCGTCGATGGTCACTGTGGTTCTCATGCATCAAAGCATACGCGGACGCATCAAGGTGCAACAAGCCCGGCCATGCTAAACTCCCACCGCTCGATTCCGGGCGCGGGAGGCTCGTCATGCAGAACTTCAAAGGCCGCACGGCCGTCGTCACCGGTGGGGGGAGCGGCATCGGCCGGGCCATGTCCCTCGCTTTCGCCAGCGAGGGGATGAACGTTGCCATCGCCGATATCGACATCGCTGCCGCCGAAGGCGTGCGGGACGAGTTGCTGGCCCTCGGCGTGCGCTCGATCGCGGCTCACTGCAACGTCGCCTCGCGTGAGGAGGTCGATGCCCTCGCGGACGCTGTCTTCGGCGAGTTCGGGGCGGTGCATGTGCTCTGCAACAACGCCGGCGTCGTGCGCTACGGCCCGCTCAAGTCCACCACCCCGGCCGACTGGGAGTGGGTCAACGGGGTGAACCTGCAGAGCGTGATATACGGCGTCCAGGCGTTCCTCCCGCGCATGCGTGAGCAGGGCGAAGGTGGCCACATCGTGAATACATCGTCGATAGCCGGGCTTTCGTACCTTGCCGGCGAGAACATCGGCAGCTACGTGGCGACGAAGTACGCCGTCGTCGGCATCTCGGAGGACCTCCACCGCGAACTCGAAAAGGAAGGGATCGGCGTCTCCGTCCTCTGCCCGGGCGGAGTGCAGACCCGCATCCTCGATGCCGGCCGCAATCGCCCGGCGGCTCTCGGCGGCCCGATCGCGCCGCCGCCGCGCGGCCAGGACCCGACCGGCGAGCACGCCCCGCAGACATCCCTCGACCCGGCCGTCGTGGCGCGCATGGTGGTCGCCGCCATCCGTTCGAACCAGCTCTACATCGTCACCCACCCGGAGACGCGCGTGATGGTCGCGGAGCGCTTCGAAGCGATCATGGCCGCCTTCGACGCGCTGGAAAAGGGATAGGCGCTGCCGCCGCTGCGGGAAGTGATCGCGACTCAAGACGAGTTCCCGGCGGCCGGGCGGTCGCGGTGGGTGCGAGGCGCGCGCTGGTCCCGCACCCACCACGCGGCGGTGGCGCCAACCTCGGGCAAGAGGTCAACCGGCGACGCACCTCGCACTGGTGACCAGATCTGGAGCGCGAGCGCGGGCCGCGCCCGGATGGATGCCCGTATTCGTGCGCGTTGGGCCGCTTCATCGCCCCGTTCGGCCGCTATCCAGGCAAGGTTTCGGAGCAGGTTCGCGCGCACCACCGCAGCCTCGGGCCCACGATAGCCGGGCAACACCTCCGCCAGGTGCTTGCGGTTCAGCAGTTCGAACGCCCCGAGGTTCATCCCGGTGTTGCCGGAGTGCCGCCGGTAGCGGGCCATCGTGCCCGGCGTCACGGTTACGCGGCCCAGGGTGGCGACCCGCCAGAACAGGTCCCAGTCTTCAAAGTCGCGCAGCCGTGCGTCGAAGCCGCCGATCGGTTCGAGCAAGCGACGCCGGAACACGGTGGTCGAGGGCAGAATCCGCGTCCAGAGCCGGGTGATGCCCGCGTAGCTATAGCCCCGCGCCGCCGCCGCCCGGAACGCGCGCTCGTAGACCGCCGTCGCGCGCGGCATGGGCTGCCCCGTCCCATCGACCAACTCGACCCGTCCGTGGGTGGCGAGGACGTTCGCGTCTTCGAATTGCCGGACCTGGGCCGCGAGCTTGCCGGGGAGCCAGGCGTCGTCCGAATCGAGTAAGGCGACGAGTTCGCCAGTTGCCACCCGCCAGCCGTGGTTTCGGGCCGCCGAAATCCCGAGGTTCCGTTCCAGCCGTTCGAGTCGCACCGCCGTGCCGAAGCTCGCCGCGACTATGTCCGCCGTCCCATCGGTCGAGCCATCGTCCACGACGATGATCTCCCGTGCCGGCAAGGTTTGCGCGAGCACGCTCTCGATAGCTTCGGCGATGAGCGTGCGGCGGTTGTAAGCGGGGATGACGACGCTGACTTCCATCATCGGTTCATTGCTCCGCTACGCCCTCCGGCCGCGAACGTTCGTCGAGGATACAGGGCGGTGCGGTTCGACGCCCCCAACCGGGCAGGCCACGGAGCCCGTGGGAGTATAATCCCGGCATGATCCTTCTCCTCCGCGGCGCAGACGATATGGCCATCCGCCGCCGCCTCGACGAACTGAAGGCCGAAGCCGATGGCGGTAGCGGTATGCTCCCCACCAACTTCGTGCGGCTCACGGGCCGCGATGTGAAGCCCCAGGACATCCTCGCCCACGCCATGACGCCGCCGTTCCTCGCGCCAAAGCGGCTCATCGTCGTCGATGACTTCCTCGACCGCTTCGAGACGCGCGGTGAGGAACCGAAGAGCGCGCGCGGGATCGATGCGTTCAACCCGCTCTTCACGGCGATAGCGGACGGCATCCCGGACTCGTCTGTCATCGTCCTTGGCGGGGGTGACATCGGCCCCGCCAACGCGATGCTCAAGCGTCTCAAGGAACTCCCCGGCGTGGAGGACGCCGCCTACGCCGAGCTCAAGGGCGAGCCGCTCACGCGCTACATCAGAGAGGAGGCGGCGGCCCGTGGGATCCGCTTTCGCAACGGCCCGTTCCGCACCCAGGACCCGGTCGATGATGAGCTGCGTAAGATCGGCGACCCGGTAGCCCTGCTCGCGGCGACAATCCAGGTCGAAGTGGGCGACGACAAGTGGCACGCGGACACCGTCGGGCTGATGAACGAACTCGACAAGGTCGCCGTCTATTCCATGGGCCAGGACGTGACTGTGGATGACATCTATCTGCTCTGCACGGGCGCCCGCCACGCCAACAACTTCAACCTGGCCGACGCGATCATGGACGGCAACCTGAAGCGGGCGATGGACACGCTCAAGCTGCTGATGGACGACAACACCGAGCGCCAGATGATTATCGGCGCCCTCGCCGGCCGCTATCGCGCGCTCGCGCCAGTCATCGAACTCGTGAACGAAGGAGCCCCCGCGGACGAGATTGGCAAGGCGATGGGCCGTGCCGGCAACTTCCCGCGGCTACGGGACGACGCCATCCGGCGGGCCAGGCGGCTGGGGATGCCCGGCCTCGTTGCGGCCCTGAGCGTCATCGTCGAACTCGACCGCCAAAACAAAAGCGGCGAAGTTGATGACGAACTCGCTCTCGAACTGATGGTCATCCGGCTCGCGCGGCTCAGTTCGCGTTGACGTCTATCGGCTGTAGACGTTCGTCCCCGCGATCATGTCGTGCACCGTCTGGTTGTCGTCCACCACCAGTGCGATGAGCACTTCGAGCGGGACGAAGCTCATCAGGACGCTCTTGATGAACGAACGCCACATCGCATGGAGAAGACCAAGCGGCGCGCCCTCTTCATCCCCCACGACGAGCCCGACCATGAGCTTGCCCGGGGTCGCCCGCAGGCTGGATGCCTCCATCACGGCGTTGAGCACGAACTGGGCAACGGCGAACGGCAGGGCCACGACTTTCAACGCGTCGATGACGTGCGCGCCAGTGCGCGAAAGGCCGTTCAGTTCGAGGTAGAGCAAGACGACCGCGGCCAGGAGCCCGCCCCAGATAAGCTGGTCCAGCAGCCAGGCGATGGCCCGCAGGACGAGGCTGCCGGGGTAGGCGGTGTACGTCGGGCGTGCTGGGCGCTCCTCTACCTGCATGGACAGTGGGACGGCAACCGCGAGCGCATCGCCGCCCACGCGCGCGCGGATGAGTTCGCCGCATTCGAAGCAGACGCGGCCGCCTTCCCGAATGTTGGAGCCGCAATTCGGGCACGTCACAGGTGGACTATCGGCGCATCATGCCGTGGCGCGCAGCGCCAGCGTGCAGGCTGCCCGCCGTGCGCGTACCCTGCGCGCGCAAGGCAAACAACGGCGGAGGACAGAGGTATGGCACGTCGCGCAGGCGGTATGGTTGGCGAATCGCGCGCCCCGGGCGAACTCATCCGGCTCATGACGAGCCCGGTCTGGCTCGGCTCGGGCGTGGCGCGGGGGGACGGGCGTCCCGTCCTCGTGCTCCCCGGCCTCTTCGGCAACGACCTCTATCTTGCGCCGCTGCACGGCTGGCTCATGCGAATCGGGTACCGCCCGGTGATCAGCACGCTTGCGATCAACGCCGGCTGTCCCGAGACGCTGCGTGTGGCCGCCCAGCGGAACTTCGAATCCCAGCTCAGGCCGGGAGAGAAAGGGGCGATCATCGGCCACAGCCGGGGCGGGATGCTCGGCTGGGCGATCGCCGCCGCGCTTGGGCCGCGGATTTCGCACCTCGTGCTCCTCGGCTCGCCCGCCGGAGCGGTCGCCGCCATGATGCGCCAGGGGGCATTCGACTCCACCGGCGCGTCGGTCGGCGCATCAGCGACCGTTGTGCGCGCGGGGAACATCGCGCGGCGCGTGCTCTCGCCCCAGTGCAATGTCCCGGCCTGCGGCTGCCCGTACGTGCGCGACATGTCGGCCTCGTTGCACCCATCGACGAAGATCACGTCGATAGGGTCCACGGAGGACACTATTGTCTCGGCGGCCACCTGCATCGTCCCCGGCGCCGAGAACCTGCAGGTGCAGGGCAGCCACAGCGGCCTCGCCCAGAATGTGGACGTGTACCGGCACTTGGCCCGCGTCCTGGCGAGTTGATAGCCCAGGGCCGCCGGCCGGTAGTCGCGGCGCGCGATCGCCGGTGGGCCGATGCCCGGCGGAACCTGCGTCTTGCGTTTCCGGGCGCCTCGGGGGCGACCGACCGCCACGGCTACATGGCTGTCAGCAGTTCGCGCGCCGCGTCGCGGCCCATCTCCGCGGCCTCCTCCGGCGTGCCGCTGCGCCGCGTCCGGCGGAGGCCGCGGTCGTCAGCTATGAGCGCGGTCAGGTGGAGGCGGCCATCTTCCAGGATGCAATGGGCCGCGGAGGGTGACGCGCAGCCGCCTTCGAGGGCGGCGAGGAACGACCGCTCCGCCTCCACGACAGAGGCGATTTGCGGATCGTGGATAGCGGAGAGGGAGGCCCGCGTGCTCGTGTCTTCGGTGCGGCACTCGACCGCCAGGGCGCCCTGGGCCGGCGCGGGGAGCATCTCTTCTGGCCCGAAGACGTGCGCAACCCGCCCTTCGAGCCCGAGGCGCTTCAACCCCGCGAGCGCGAGCACCGTCGCCTCGAACGCCCCCGATGCGACCTGGGCGAGGCGCGTATCGACGTT
>JANXYE010000182.1 GCA_025350285.1 Chloroflexota bacterium | reverse complement strand
CCGTCCGGCAGCCCGCGAGCAGCGTCGCCAGCGAGTTCGGCGTCACAGTCAGTTCCGGTGCGCGGTCAACTTTCCGTACCGCCGATGTCGTCCCGTCCGTCTCAAGCAAGTACGTCCCGCTGTTCCACGAGCACGTCGGGTCATCGATCGCAAACGTAAGCTCGCCCCGGTCCCCGTAGGGGCGGGCCACCATCGCCCCTTCCACGTCGACCACACGCATCCAGATCGCGTCGTGCACGCCCTTGCGAAGCATCCGCGGCTCCAGCAGCAGGTCCGGCGCCGGGTCGTCCGGCCCGACGCATCCTTCCATCTGCACCTCCCCGACAAGGTCATGGGCGAGCAGGTATTGCCACAGCGCCTTGTACGCGTCCAGGTCCAGCGCGATGAAATCCTTCACCTTCAGCAGCTGGTTCGGGCCCGGGTGCCCAAGCCGAGCCTCTTCTTTGAACTGATAGACCACGTGGCCACGCGGCGTCCCCTCTGCGTCCCGGTATACGCCGACGTAGACTGGCCGGTCTTTCTCGTCGGCATGAAGGGTGCTCGCTTGCCAAAGTGCGCGGCCGCGGTGGATCGCGAGGTTCCGAGGGCTCGCCCATTCGACATACAGCTGCTTGATCACCGCGTACGCCTCCTCCGGCGTCTCCAGCGACACCTGCCCATCCGCCACGAACGGCTCCTGCAGGACCGCGGTGCGCGGGTCGAATGTGTACCGCACTCCGTCCGAGGCGATCCCGTAGCCGAACCGCTGGTAGATGGCGCCCATGCTCGCCCACAGAATCGCGAGCGGTTGGTTGCGCTCGCGCATCTGTTCGAAGCTCCGCGTCATCAGCTTCCGGAGAAGCCCCTGGCGCCTGTAGGCCGGCAACGTGCCGACCATGGTCACGCCAGCCATCGAAACGGGGGCGCCGTTGAGCCGCACGGTGAACGGGAAGGCGCCCACCTGCGAGACCACCTTCCCGTCGTCGAAGGCGCAAAGCGTCCAGTCTGCGTCGGTTGGGACGTCAGGGTTGCCGACTTCCGGGCTGGCGAACACGTACGCGCCCATGGCGTCGTACTGCTTCACCTCTTCGGGCGTTTGACATGGGCGAATCTCGATAACCATAGCGGGCTCCGCAACAGAATCGGGTGAGTATACGTGCTTGCGCGCCGTGATGGCCTACGGCTGTAGCGGGACCAGTGTCCCGTCGGTCGTCGCTTTCAGCACGTACGCCGAGCACGCTTCCATCTCGCTGAACCCGCGTGCCCAGCCCGGCGTCTCCGCGGTCCCCCATGAAACCCAGCCGGACCCACTCCCGCCCGTCCAGCGATGAGCCTGTTCGTAAGACCCGTCGATCGTTGAAAGAGCGTCGCGTACATCCGCCGAGGCGCCGAAATAGACGATGTCGTTCCATCCAGCCACGATCGCCACCGACAGCGGCTGGTTCAGCGCGAAGCCACCAGGGAGCATGACCGCCGTATCAACGAGAAACCAGTACGCCTCGCCCGGGTCGAGCGTCGTCAGCGTCCGGCCCAGCGGCGCGTCGCGTAGCCACTGGTCGTAGTGGTTGCCACCGTCCGCCAGCTGGTAGATGGCGCGGATGCGATGGTCCGGGTCACCGGGCACGCCAGCGCTGAGGATGACCGGCTCGGCGCCGAAGTACCCCTCGTGGTTCCAGCCGGGTTCCAGTTGCGGGTTTCCGCACTGGATGACGCCCGCCCCGACGCGCGTGCTCGGCCCAAACTCAGACGTATTTCCTTGCGGGTCGGTGGCCAATGCGCTGATCCACGTCCCCGGAGAGAGCGGCGGCGCCTCGAACGTGAAGACACCGTTTGCGTCCGCGTGCGCGATGGCGGCGGGCACCGGGCTCGAACCCTCGTCGCGCGCGCCGCCCGGAGCGTGCGCGGCGTAATAAAGTTCGATATCGCAACCGGCGCAAGCCGTCCCGATAAGGCGAGCCTGGGTCGCGCGCCTGAACACCGGGTGGTTCAGGAGGCCGTTCGGCCCGCTGTCGATATCGCCGGCGTCGTTCGGGTTGCGGATGCCGTCAGCGCCGAGGTCGATAGCCATCCCGTCGCCGCCTTCGAAGACATTGCCGCGGAACGTGTTCCGCGTAACCGAGACGCCACCTTCGTCGGACGCCACCTGGATGTCGGCCACGCGAGCGTTGGCGAAAGTATTGGCGGCCACCTTCGTGCCGAAACTTCTCTGGCGGAGTTGCACGGCGACGTCCAGGGGAGCGGCGGCGCCCGTCACGGCATCCCGTCCGAATACGTTCCGCGCGACGACGACGCCATCGAAGGCCGGGGCTATGCCGTCGCCCACGCGAACCGCCACCGAGACTCCGCCGACGACGTTGGCTCCGCTCGCGCTCACGGACTCTCCGCCGATGACGGCCCTGGCCGCGTTCACCTGGACGCCAACGGCGCCCAACGGCGTTTTGTCGATAGCGGCAAAGCCGATCCGGTTCCCGCGCAGGACCGCCCCTTCACCCCCGACGACGAGGCCGATTCGGCATCCTTCCAGACGGTTCCCCTGGCCCGTCCCCTCTCCACCCACCATACCCCCACCAGCCCCCACGACGATGCAAGCGCCGCCGAAGTTCGCGATTCGCAGCCCTCGAATCGCCGCGCCAGCCCCCGCCAGACGGAGGCCGTCGGCCGTCGTCAGCGCTGCCGACCCGTCGATGACGACCCCCGCCGCCGACCCATCGACGCTGACGGTCGCGTGCGTCAGCGCGGGCAGTGGCGTCGCCCCGACGGCGATCGTCGCCGGCTGAGCCTTTGGAAACACCGTGGGGTCGAACGTGATCACGAACCCGTCCGCACTGACATCCGCGTTGACCACACTAATCGCCTTACGCAGCGTGCACTTCACGGCGTCCGGGCAGGCCGCCGGCCCGCCACCGTCGCCGGTGCTCGTGACCACGAGGATGGTCGGGCTGGCCGCCTGGACAGGCACGCGCCCGTTCGCGCCCGTCAGCCACACTGCGGCGGCCACAACAACAAGCCCGAGAAGCTGGCGCATCGCGTCAAGCTACCCGCTGGCGTGATTACCCGGCAATGGCGCGTAAAGCCAGCCGTTAAAGCGCCTGGAAGACGCGCTTGCCACCGACACGCACAATCCGGCCCATACCCGGGTAGTCCCAGTGCCCGGCGATGAACGTCCGCTCCTCCGCGATGGCGTTCTCGAAGAGCCGGTCGCGCGTCTTCGCCGAAACGGACGGATCGGCGTCGAACGCCGGTGACCAGTCGGGGTGGTCGAGTTGCACCGGGTGGTGGCTCGCGTCGCCGATGATGATCGCTTTTTCGCCCGCCGATTGGATGCCGATCGCGACGTGGCCCGGCGTGTGGCCAGGGGCATGCACGAAGACCAGATTTTCGTCGATCGCCTCCTCGCCCCTGGAGAAGCGGATTTTCCCGCTGTTCGTGAGCGGCTCGACGGTGTCTGCGAGGTGCGGGTGGGCCGGGTTCTCCATGAACTTTGGCTGCATCCAGTAGTCCCACTCCACCTGCTGGATGTAAAACTGGGCGTTGGGGAAGAAGATCCGCTTCGACCCATCCGGCTCATCGACGGTGTTCCAGCCCGTGTGGTCGATATGCAGGTGTGTGTGCACCACGATATCGATGTCGCCCGGCGCGATACCGGCCGCCGCGAGCGCCTTGTCCAGCTTGCCCTCGGGAAACCCGGGCCGCCGCCTCGCGCCCAGGCCCGTGTCGATGAGCACGTTCTTCCCGGCCGAGCGCACAAGGAAGCAGGTGATGCTCATCGGCATAAGCCCCCGCTCGTCGGCGAGGTGCGCGTACTCGGTGGCGAACGCCTCGCCATGTTCGGGCATGAACTGGCGTGGGTTCATCAGAATAGAGGTGTCCTGGATGGGCGTGATCTGCACGTTCCCGATCGTAACTATCTGCATGGCCGTGGTCGTCTCCCTTAGGCGCGGATTGTACGCGCCGCGAGATTCGGCGACAGCGCGGCTACACCAGCGGCCAGGGGTAGCTCCGGTGCGGACCCGGTTTGGGGAAGGTGCCCGCGCTCAGGATCACGTCGATCCGCCTCACGATTGCCGACACTTCCTCGGGCGAGAGCAATTCCGCGAAAGCGAGCGCTTCGTCCGTGGCCTCTAAAAGCTTGCCGCGCACGCACTCCACCTCCTCTATCCAGGCGACCGGTATCGGCTCCTGGGCCCAGTCCCAGATGACCGTGCGCATCTTGTACTGCTCGTGAAAACAGAGCCCGTGGTCGATGCCCCAGATGCGCCGTTGGGCATCAAGCAAACAGTGGCCTCCCTTCCGGTCGGCGTTGTTCACGATGAAGTCGAACACGGCCATGCGCTGGAGCTGGGGGATGAGTTCCGGGTCTTCGCGCTGTTCGAAGTAGTGAGCGGCCTGGTCGTGGTTGATGAACAGCTGCACGCTGCCGATGCCCTGCGGACCCTCGCGCGCAACCGTCGGCGGCACGAACGGCCAGCCGATGAGCTGCGAAAACTGGTACGCCGCCACTTCCCGCTGGTAAAGGCCATCCGGGAAGTCCCAGAGCGGCGATTCACCGCGGTGGGGCTTGTAGATTGCCGCGAAGTTCTCTCCTGAGCCCGTCGAGAGCTGAGCCAGGTAGACATAGTTCGAACTATGCCAGATCGACGTACACTCCTCGAACTCACCGTCGAGCAGAAGCCGCTCAGCGGCGCGAAAGCCAACCGTGTCTTCGCTCACCTCTGCAGCCTATCAGACTGGCGTTTCAGCCACAGTTCAGCGGGCGCGATCAAAGTTTTGCGTTGGCACATGGATGGAGTGGCGTGCTGGTCGAGGAGGAAAGCCGTGCTCCCCTCGCCCGCGAGGAACGAGTCGGGAGAGGGGTTGGGGGTGAGGGCAGGACGCCCGGCGCTGGCCACGACCGCTCCTCGCGCAAAACTTTGAATCGCACCACAGTTCGGGTCTTTTCAGACCGTGATCATTCCGCGCAGGACCGTCACCGCCGAACCCGCGATGCGCACCTCATCTGGCTCCTCGCCTTCGCCGTCCACTTCGATCTCGACGATCCCGGGGCGCCCCATGATGTGGCCCTGCTCCACGCTGTAGTGGTGCTCGCGGACCAGCCCGTACTTCCAGAGGTAGGCGGCCATCCCACCGCTGGCGCTCCCGGTCACCGGGTCTTCGAAGCCCTGGCTCGCGAGGAAGTGGCGGGAGTGCGCGCGGTTCGCCGGCTCGAACGCGTCAAGCGCGAAGACATGCACGCTGAAGTACTTCCCCAGTCCCTCGAGATCCGCCAGGTGCTGATAGTTCGGCTGGAGGCGCCTCAACACATCGAGCGACTTGACCGGCACCATCGCCTGCGGCGTCCCAGTGCTCACGACCTGCGCGGGCACGTCCGCGAGCATGTCTCCTGGCGAGAGTCCTAACGCCTGGGCGAACACGTTCCGGTCGAGCCGCCGAAGGAACTCCGGCTTGGCCTGGGTCATCACGATCCGCACGTTCCGCTCGGCATCAAGCGCGATGTCCACCGGCAGCACGCCGATGTTCAGCTCTTGGACGACGCGCGCCGGGCCGCCCGAAAGGTCGATCCGGCCCTCTTCGACGAGCGTATGCATGGTGGCGATGGTCGGGTGCCCGGCCAGCGGGATTTCCCGTTGGGGCGTGAAGAACCGCACCCGGAAGTTCGCCCGCGGCGAAGGCGTGACGAAGGCCGTTTCGCTCAGGTTCAGTTCGCGAGCGATAGCCTGCATCTGCACATCGGTCAGGCCCTCGGCCCGCGTCACGACACCACAGGGGTTCCCCGCGTAACGGCGCGTCGTGAACGCATCGACGATCTTGATCTGGTAGTCGGGCATCGGACGAGGATAGGCGCTCTCGCGCCTGTTTGACACCGCCATGTCTCGAACCTTGGCGTTCGACGGCAAACGCCATCGGGATTATCACAGCCATGGCCGAGTTCGAGTTTCCACCCTTTCCAATGTCGCTGCTTGAGCATGTCTCGGGCGTCTTGCTGCCTCGAAAGGGTGAAATTGGGGTTTGTGCCGTTAACGCCCACGAAACCGCTG
>JANXYE010000173.1 GCA_025350285.1 Chloroflexota bacterium | reverse complement strand
CGTCCGACGCCATGTCCGGCGTCAGGTCCGACGCGGCCGTGGCGTAGTTGGCCGCGGTCACCGCCGGCGCGGCCGCACTCGGCACGTCGGTCCGGCCAAGCGAATGGACGCTCCACGTCACCGAGTTGTTGACTGTCGCCGTGACCTTGAACGCGGTCGCCGCTACATCGTGCACAACCGCAATGCCCGACACCGATGGCGAGGTTGATGTCACCCCGAACTCGCTCGGCCCTGGCGCGGTCGCGCTCGCTCCGATGACCGGCGCGTACGCAAGCGTCGAACCGACGCTATCGCCTTCCATGATCGTCAGCCTGCCTTCTTCCTCCTCCTTCACCACCTCTGCCCCAGCGCCGCCTTCGGCCGAATCCGAATCGGCTCCCGCCCCCTTTGCCTGCCTCCTGAGCGGCGGCCGCGCGGATCCGGGCGCCATCGACGCGTCGGCCGCGTTGTCCGTCTGGCGTATCTTCGCGCTCAGGTTGTAGGAGACGACATTTGTGTAGGTCCGCGTCACCGGCGGCGCCGGCGGCATCGGTGTGTCAGCCTCGCTCCCGTCTGGTTGGTCCTCTGTGACGTCGGCCTCCGGCGCCTTCTCGTCCTTCCGCTGAAGTTTCGAAGCCACCGCGGTATTCCCGATGATACGTTGCAAACCCAACACGCCCGCGCGCCGCAGCGCACCGTCCGGCGAGCGGCCTCCGGGCGAGATCTGGACGCCCGGCCGCGGAGACTCGAGCCCGGCGCGATGGCCGCCGGCAACCGCCGCGCGGCTCTGCCGTCGTTTGGCGGGCTGCTCTTGCTCGCTGGAACGAACCTGAACAGCCATGGCGGCTCTCCAGCCCTGCTGACGCCTGGCTCCCGCGCCACGGCACCCAATACAGAGAACGCCTGCCATTTTCGACCGAGTTTTTTGAAATAGCAACCCTTTTTGTGCCGGCAAGCCCGGCACGCCGGCGCCACGGCACCCGCCTCCGGCTGGGACCAAGGGTATTCCCCTATCTTTGCGTAAAGGCCGGCAAAGTTGGCCGCTGGCCACTGCGGAACGGTTGCGGGCGAGCGTACAGCGCGGCGCGAACGGGGGTCGCCTTTGCCTGAGCCGCGCAAACGGAGCCGACTGGCTGTCGATTTGGCGTGCCCTGAGCGTACTCCCTCAAGCCGGCTTCTGGTGGACCGAGACCGCGTAGTTCACGCCAGCCACCCACGGCTCGCAACCCCAGGTGGACCATCGCTCCGCCGGGACGAGCCCGGCCCCGGCTGCCAGGGCGTCGTAGCGCTCGATGGCGAGCCGCCCCGGCATCAGCTGGAAGCCGGCGATGAGCGCCCCCCCAGGGGCCAGGTGGCGGGCCATGTTCGCGACCACCTCGCCCTCGCTCCCCGGAGCAAGGAAGATCATCACGTTCCCCGCCATCACGATCGCATCGAACGCCCGGCCAAGCTCGACCGTCGCCAGGTCCGCGACCTGCCACCCGACCTCTGGCGCCTTCTCGCGCGCCGTCGCCAGCATCCGCGCATCGATATCGACGCCGACCACTTCGGTGCCGCGCCGAGCCAGTTCCCGCCCCACCCTGCCCGTCCCGCAGCCCGCATCCAGCACCGACGCCGGGGCAAAGCGCCCGACGAAGTCCGCTTCGCCGTGGACATTCTCGCCAGCGGCCGCGCGCCGTTCGTAGGTTGTGTCGTAGGCCTCACCAGAAACATCGGGCCGCGATTCGAGCCAGCGGTTGGGAGAGGAAGTCATATGTGGGACATCTTACGGTGCGCCGGGCTACCGCGGTGCTTGCCATTGGCCATTGGCCACGGACGAAACGATTCATGCGGCCCGAAGCGTCGAACGATGATGACGACCCACGCCAACGGCCAATGGCTAACAGGTGCTGAAAAACGCAGCCTGATTCCGCATACGCTGATGATCAGATAAACTGTGGGTACCTTCAGATGAGGTATCGCCATGCGCGGTCGCAAGGAACGGCAGGCCGAGATGTTGCTGGGCGTGACGCCTGATCAGCTGATC
>JANXYE010000155.1 GCA_025350285.1 Chloroflexota bacterium | reverse complement strand
CGGCACCGGCGAAAAGGTCGGCGACCTGGCCCCGTTCGACGCCCGTGAATTCGTCGATTCGTTGCTGGGCTAAACGAACTCGGCCACCAAGCCTTCCGCGCCGTCGGCGGTCTCGGCCAGTCTGGGTGTCGGCTCTGAGCACCAGCACAAAGTTGGCCTTGCTTCCGCCTCGGCCGCTCCCTTATTTTCATCCCTTCTATGGCGCGTGTCGCGCCGTGAATGTCTTGGTGGCCGGGTTTTCCGATGACCGAACCGCTTGGCGCGAACACCTGCTGGGGCGAATTGCCCGCGCTTTACGCTGCCTACCACGATAGCGAGTGGGGCATCCCCTGCCACGACGATGGCGAACTCTTCGAGCGGCTCATGCTCGAAGGCTTTCAGGCCGGCCTCAGTTGGTCCACGATCCTCAACAAGCGGGAGAACTTTCGCCGCGCCTTCGACAACTGGGACCCGCTGTGCGTCGCCGCCTACGGACCCGCGGACATGGCCCGCCTCCTCGCCGACCCCGGCATCGTCCGCAACCGCCTGAAGTGCGAGGGCGCCACCAAGAACGCCCGCGCCTTTCTCGCCGCCCGCGACGAGCACGGCACGTTTGATCGCTACATCTGGTCGTTTGTGGGCGGCGCGCCGCTTGTGCGTCCGGTGCCCGTGACGCGGGAGGATGTCCCCGCGACGACGCCAGAGTCGGAGGCAATGTCGAAAGCGCTGAAGAAGCGCGGCTTCACCTTCGTCGGCTCGACCATCTGCTACGCCTTCATGCAGAGCGTCGGCATGGTCAACGACCATCTCGCCAACTGCCCCGCCCGCCGCGACAGCAGCTGACGCGGAGAACCTACCGTTCCCCACCGATTTCGATGACCTGCGTCATCGGCGCGACTTGAAGAAACAGATCCCGCATCGATTCGTGGCAGGTAAACACGAGCACCTGGTTCGTCTTCGACAGCTCCGCGAAGCCCTCAGCCGCACGTCGTGCCCGGTGGGCGTCGAAGTTGACCAACACCTCATCGACGATGACGGGCAGATGAACCGAATTCGTCCCGAACTCGCGAATCAGGCCGAACCGAAGCGCCAGGTAGAGCGCCTGCTGAGTCCCGGTGGAGAGCTGTTCTGCGTCCTTCGTTGTCCCGTCTCGATCTACCACCGTGAGCCGCTGGCCACCGCCAAACGGGGACATCAAGCCGTGATACCGGCCGCCGGTGATGGCCGAAAAGACGGCGTCAGCCTGCTTGATGACACCAGGCTGGCGCTCCTTCTCGTATGTCGCCTGCGCTTCGAGCAGGAGGCCCCTTGCAAGCGTCGCGATCGACCACTGGTGCGCCGCCTCCGAGAGGCTGGCCTTCAATCGTTCCCGATCCGCCCTGAGCGAAGATGTCTTCTCCTGGTTCCGGAGCGTGCTCAGTTCGTTGCTCACTTGCCCGAACGCCTGTTGGAGGCGGCCAAGCTCGTCCTTCACAGTGGCGGCGCGCTCCGCCAGGTCGGCCAGTTCCTGCTCAAGCGCCACGGGATCCGCCGCCGCCAGTTCGGCTTTCAGCCCCTCTATCGTCGTGCCATGGGCGCAGTGGCGTTGCAGCCGCTCATTGCAATCTCGCAAGCGTTCAACCACGACCGCTCTGCGCCCGTCGTCTTGCGCCGCACGCCGGAACTCCTCGGCTTCGCTACAGCCGCCCGCGCCGAGTAGGGCCGCAACCTCGTCTCGTGCGTCCGCATCCGCCCTGGTGGCGCGTTGAAGCCTGGTCGTTGCTTCATCGAGCGCGAGTTGGGCCTGTTTGCCTGCGGCATCCGCCCGCTTTGCTTCGTCCATCCGGTCCGCGAGTTCGTCCACGACCCTGGCGACGCGCCGCCTATCGGCCGTGTCCACCGGGATCCCGAGACGCGCACAGAGCGCCTGAACAGCGGCCACGAACTCGTCGATGTCGGCCTCGATACGCTCAAGCCGGTGTTCCGCGTCTGCCACCGCGCGGGCGCTCTTTCGGCCGCTCGTCACCTGAACGAACACAGCGCCCACCGTGGCGGGCATCAGGCCGGGGTCGAGGCCGCGAGCTGTGAGCCACGATTGCCATTCGCGACGTAAGGCGTCCAACTCGGTCCCCAGCCGTTCCAGTGTTGCCTGGGCTTCCACCGCATGAGTAGCCAGCGTTCCCTCGTTCTTCGCGGCGTCCTGTAGGCGCTGCTCCTGGTGCTGCACCTCCCGCAGCAGGGAGGCCTCCGTGTTAAGCCGCGCTTCACGATCGTCGAACGCTTCTCTGTCCAGCCGCGTGAGGCGGAAGACGGCTGCCTCGGCGCTCAAACGTTCCGTCAGTTCGGCCTCAGCCGAAACCGCCGCCGCCAGTTGCTGTGCGAGCTTCGCGGCGGGCCTGGCTTCGGCGGCCGGCTGCTGCGTTGCGCGCGGCTGCGGGTTGCCGAAGTACAGGGCCACGCCAGCCCCGAGAAGCATGACCCCGAGAAGCACGCCAAGAACGATGGCGGTCCCGCCGAGCAAGAGCCCGGCCAAGATTGCGATCAGGCCGCCGCCCCCGAGCACGAACGGAAGCATCGAGCGCGGCGCATTAGGGTACACCGCCGGGGCAGACCCGATCGTGCGCTCCGCGTCGTCCGCCTGCGCTTCAAGGCTCTCCCGCTTCATGCCAGCGATGCGTCGTTCGTCAAGCAGCCCCCGGCAGCGCAGCAACCTTCGCCGGTGATCGTCTAGCTCAACCTCCGTGAGGCGTGACGGTTCGAGGGCTCCTAGCCGGTCTTCCTCGGCGGCTCGCGCGCCGGCGGCCCGCTGTGCATCCTTCTCCGCCTGGCCCGCTTCGCCTTCAGCGGCGTGGTACAGCCGCTCCGCATCGCGGAGCCGCACATCCCATGCGTTGATCTCAGCCTGGACGGGGATGGATTCGTCAAACGTATCGAGCCGGGCCAAGTCCCAGTCTTGGCCGAGTCCCCGCAGTGCCTCCTCCAGCTCCTCTCGCAGCTGTCTCAGTTCAGAGGCCCGTTTTGGCGCGTCCGCCACCGATGCGTCGAATCCTTGCCGGCCCCGCCGCAACCGATCTATTTCGCCAGCGTTTTCAAGGACCGCCCGGTCGATTGCGCCGGCCTCAAGGGCCGTCTGCGCCTTCGACGCATCCTCCGTGCGATCCGCGAGTTGCTCGGATGCCTGGCGGGCTCGCTCTTCAAGAGCCGCGAGGCGGTTGAGGCCATCCACTGGGAAGCTGGCCCGCTCGGGGAGCCCGGCCAGTTCACCTTCGAGTGCTTGCCCCTCCACCCAGTCATCAAATGCCGCGCGAAGGCGCTCCGTCCGGCGCACCAACAGGTCCACATCTTTGGCGGTTGCCGTCAGGTCGCGGATCTCGGCCTCCGTCTTCGCCAGGTGCTCCGTCAAGTCCGCGAATCGAGTCGCGCCGTTGGCGCTCTCTCTGAGTTCTCGCTCCACCGCGTCGAGTTCGTTCAGGAGCCGCGCGACTTCCTGATTCGAACCACCGGGCTTGAAGAGTTCGTCCTGGCGTTTCTGGAGCCCCGTGAGTGCCGATGGAACCTTCGCCGCTCCCATCCCGGCACTGTATATCTGCCTGCTCGCATCGCCTTTCCCAAGCGGGCCCAGCTTCTCCAGGTCGGCCAGATTGAACGCGAAAACCGATTCGAACATGCCTTTCGACGCGTGGCCGAGTAGCCGATCGAGCGCCTGCGGGTCGAGCTGGTCGGCGGATGCGACACGGGACAGGCGGGCTACTACGCCCTTATTGGATTCGGAAAGCGCGACGTGGTAGCCCCCACCGCCGTCATCCTCGAGAAAGATCCTACCGCCATGGGCGCCCCCGCGGAGCGGCGGATAGAACGCGTCTCGTTTGGTCGGCGGGAAGCCGAAGAACATCGTCCGAAGAAACGCGAGTAACGTGCTCTTCCCGGCCTCGTTCGGCCCGTAAAACACGGTGATCGGCGCCTCGATTGGTCCGTAATCGGTATCCGCAAAGTGGCCGAATCCGTCGATATGAAGGTTGATGATTCTCACGCGAGTGCCTCCAGACACGCCGTTTCGACCTCGTCGAGCGCGGCGACAAGCTCGGCTTCGGTGAGGGCCTCCGCCTTCAGGTACCTGCCGGCGCGAGCGTGGCCGTAGAGCGCGAGAAGTTGGGAACCTATTCGCTCAAGCCGGGTGGGATCGGCCCGCACGCTATCGATAAGCCGGAGAAGGTCGCCGGTGAAATCCGGGGCGTCCCGCAGGGCGGCGCGGTCGAAATCAGCCGACGTCGCGGCTTCGATCCGCTCGCACCAGGCGAACTGCGACGCGTCCCCCCACTCGGCGTTCAGCCGCTCCTCGATTCCGTCTGTGAACCCATTCCGCCGGACCGAGTCGTGTAGCTCACCCCGTCCCTCGATTCGGAGCCGGTACACAAGATCGCGACCTCCGGCAGCCTCCAGGAGCTTGCCCACAGCACGGTCGATAGCGTCCAGCAGTTGCTGTTCCGTTTGCATCCCCGCCACCGATACTACCGCCGTATCCCACCGGACCGGCCCGCTCTCATGGAACGTCAGCGCGACAGCTCCGTCTTCCCCCACATCGGCCACGTAAACGCCCCGTGCACCTTGCTCGTTCACATGACGTCCCTGGGTGTTGCCCGGATAAACAATCGCCGGGGACTGGGGACGCAGCACCTGCCGTGTATGTACGTGTCCCAACGCCCAGTAGTCGATCCCTATCCCGACGAGGTCCTCAATGCTACACGGGGCGTACGGGAGGTGGCCGGTGTCGGTGCCGACGTTGCAGTGGAGCAGGCCGATGGCGAATCCCTGCTTCGGCGCCGCGCGGAACCGGACGGCCAGGTTCTCGGTCACGTCCCGTTTCGGATAGCTCACCCCGACCACCGTTCCCCGTTCCGGTTGGGATGGGTCGAACGGCACCGCCTCCACCCGCGCGCCGAACTGGTGGCACCCGGCCGGCGCCGTCAGCCGCGCCTGCCACCCATCCAAAGGATCGTGGTTCCCGTGACAAACGAACGACCGGATGCCGTGTGCGTCCAGCCGCCTTAATCCGGCAAAGAACTCCAGCTGGGCGCGCAGGCTGCGGTCAGCGCCATCGTAGACATCGCCGGCGACGAGCAGCGCCTCGACCCCTTCCTCAATACAAAGGTTGATGATGTTGTCGTACGCCGAGAACGTAGCGTCGCGCAGTGTTTTCGCTACGCGTTCGGGCGGATTCCTCGCGTGCAGCCCCACGAACGGGCTATCCAGGTGCAGATCGGCCGCGTGCACGAATCGTATCGGCGCCAAGTTCACTCTCCCGGGCGCGAGGCAGCCCGTGCGAACATTAGTGCGGCTGCTCCACGGGAGTCAAGATAAACGGCGGCCTCTGCCCAACCGCGACACCATCTGTCGCGATTGCGTGCCACCATCCTCTTGGCCCTCGCCGTATCATCCCATCCCCAAGGAGAACGCATGGCAACCGCCCTTACCCTGCCCTTCGGTGACCCCGCGTTCTCCGCCCTCCAGGCCCTCCTAAGCGTCGCCAAAACCGGCGACCCGCTCGCCCCGGTCACCGTCGTCGTCCCCTCCAACTACGCTGGCCTCTCCCTCCGCCGCGGTCTCGCGTCCGGCGGCCTCGTCAATGTCCGCTTCCTCGTGCTTGATCGCGTCGCCGAACTCCTGGGCGCGCCCGCCCTCGCCGCTCACCGCCGCCCGCTCGGCGCCTGGCAACGCTCCGAAGCGATTCGGGCCGCGCTCGCCGGCCACACCGGCGTCTTCCACGCGGTCGCCGCCCACCCCGCTACCGTCCGTGCGCTGGCCGCCACCTTCCGCGACCTGCGGGCCGCCCAGCCCGGCGCCCTGGACGAACTCGCCGCGCAGTCCCGCCGGGCAGCCGATGTCGTTGCGCTCTTTCGCCGCTTCCGCGAACTCACCCGCGAGTCCTACGAAGGAGAGGATCTCGCCGAGGCGGCCGCCGTCGCCGTCCACGACGGCGCAAGTGCCCTTCGCGACCTTGGCCGGATGATCCTCTACCTCCCCCGCGCGCTCACCCCGGCCCGCGCCACGCTCGTCCGGGCCTTGCTTGAACACGGGCACGCCGATGTCATCTTCGGGCGCAGCGGAGAACCCGCGGTCGATCTCGCGCTCTCCGATTCCGCCGCCCAGCTTGGCCTTGCCCTCGGCGCCTTCGAAGTCGCGGCCCCGCTCCCGGCAGCCACCGCCATCCTCCGCGCTGTCGATGCCGAGGAAGAAGTGCGGGGAGTCGTCCGCCTCGTGCTCGGCGCCGTGAAGGCCGGCACGCCGCTCTACCGCATCGGCGTCCTCTTCGGTTCGCCCGCTGAGTACGCGGGCCTTGTCCACGAACAGTTCAGCGCGGCCGGGATCCCGGTGAACGGTCCCCCGCTCGCGACCCTCGCCGAGACCATGCCTGGCCGTCTCCTGCTTGGTCTCCTCGCGCTCCCCGAGGCGGACTTTCGTCGTTCCGTCGTCATGGAATGGCTCACCTCCGGGCCCATCCGGCTTCTGCCGGAAGGCGGCTACCCGAACGCGCACCGCTGGGACGAAGTTTCTCGTGACGCCGGCGTGGTCAAAGGCCTGGGCCAGTGGCGCAGCCGGCTACAGGCTTGGGCTACCGGCCCGCGCCGCCGGGACTCCGACGCCATGACCGCATCGGCACTCGCTTCATTCGTCGAGGAGTTGGCCGATCGCCTCGAACCGCCCGCGCGACTCACGGCCGCTGGTCTCGCGACCTGGACCCTCGCGCTCCTCGACCGCTACCTCGGCAGCGAACTCGTCGCCGCGAACTGGGAATCGAGCGCCGATTCGGCCGCCTACAGAGCCGCCCGCCAGGTCCTCACCACCATTGCCGCCGCCCCCCCGGTCATCGACCCCGGCTCCGGCGCCCCATTCGCGCCCTTCGCCGGCATGAGTCCAGTCAACGCTCGACGCCAGTTCACCGCGATTCTTGTCGAGGCCCTCACCACTCCGGCCATCCGCCAGGGTGCCTTCGGCGATGGCGTCTTCTGTGGTTCCATCAACAACGCCCGCGGCATGACCTTCGACCACGTCTTCGTCGCCGGCATGGTTGAGGGTGCCATGCCCCCGGCCGCCCGCGAGGACGCCGTCCTGCCGGACGTTGAACGCGGCGCCGCGGGCCTTCCC
>JANXYE010000091.1 GCA_025350285.1 Chloroflexota bacterium | reverse complement strand
CGGAACGAAGCGGACCGCTTCAAGCATCTCGAACTTCAGGGTGTCGATAGCGGGTTCATCAGCGCCCAGGCCCTGCCGCTCCAGTTTCGGGCGGCCGGCTACTCCACCGACGCTGACGTCTGGGCGGCGCTCGCAAAGGACCCGTCGCTCGCCATCGCTCCCGCGTCACTTACCTCCGAACGGCGCGGCTTTGGCGGCGACGGCGGTGAAGACCCGCTCTCCCTGCCCTCTACCGCCACGAAGGCCGGCTTCGCGCCATTCACCCTGAATGTCCGCAACCGGAGCACAAACACGGTCGTGCCGATCACCGTGATTGGCCAGGCCAAGGACTCGGCGGCGACCTTCTGGCCGGGCCTCATCGTCCAGAAGTCGTTCCTCGAATCCACCTTCCCGACCGCCAGGGGCCAGCAATTCTTCCTCCGCCTGAAGGACGGTACGGATAGCCGCCGCTTCGCCAAGAACGTAGAGTCGGTCCTCGTCCAGGCCTCAGCCGATTCGCTCGACGCCGTTATCGAAAAGAACGCGGCCCAGAACCGCACCTTCCTCGAGATGTTCCAGGGGTTCCTCGCGTTGGGCTTGCTCGTCGGCATCGCCGCCCTCGGGGTCATCTCCTTGCGCGCCGTCGTCGAGCGCCGCCAACAGATCGGGATGCTCCGCGCGATCGGATACAAGCGTTCGATGGTCCAGCTCAGCTTCATGCTTGAGGCCGGCTTTATCGCCCTCTCGGGCATTATTCTCGGCCTGGGTCTGGGCCTCAGCTTCGCGGCCAACCTGTTCACCAGCGGCGAATTCGGCGAAACCGCGAAAGGCACATCGTTCACAATCCCGTGGGCGCAGGTTGGGCTCGTAACGGCCTTCGCCTTCGTGGCGGCGATGGTCATGACCTACCTGCCCGCGCGGGCCGCTTCGCACGTCGCCGTCGCCGTGGCCCTCCGCTACGAATGAGGTTGACTCACCTCATGTCGCACCGCGAGGAGCCGAATACAATGGGCGGATGGATCGCCCAGAACTGCTCGGTATTCACCTCTTCGACCTGACCGGCCGCGTCGCCCTCGTGACCGGCGCGGGCCGCGGCCTCGGACGCACGATGTCCCTCGCCCTCGCCGCCGCCGGCGCCAACGTCGCCCTCGTCGCGCGCACCAGCATCGAGATTGAGACGCTCGCCGCCGAAGTCCACGAGCTGGGCCGCGAGGCGATCGCGTTGACCGGCGACATTACCCGCGCAGCGGACGCCGAGCGGGTCGTCCGCTCAGCAATAGCCCATTTCGGCCACGTGGACATCCTCGTGAACAACGCCGGGATTAACGTCCGTAAACCGATGCTCGATATAACGGCCGAAGAGTTTGCTCACGTCCTCGACACGAACCTGCACGGCTACTTCCACTGCGCCCGCGCCGCCGGCCGCCATATGGTGGAGCGCCGCTCGGGCAAGGTGATCAACATCTCCAGCATCATGGGCCAGGTCGCCCTCCCCGGGCAGGTCGCCTACGCCAGTTCGAAGGGCGCCATCGAACAGATGACCAAGGTTCTTGCCCTCGAATGGGCGCCACACAACGTCCAGGTCAACGCGATCGGCCCGACCTACTTCGAAACGGACCTCACGCGGCCCCTCTTCGAAGACGACGAGCGCAACGCCTTCATCACCGCGCGGACGCCAATGGGCCGCTGGGGGCAGCCCCATGAACTCGCGGGCGCGGTCATCTTCCTCGCGAGCCAGGCGAGCAACTACGTTACCGGCCACACGCTCATGGTCGACGGAGGATGGACGGCCTGGTAGGCCAACTCCTCTTCCCGGCCGGCTGGGCCGGGGCTGCCGCGGCGATCGGCCGAGCGGGCTCCCAGAGCGAAAGCAGGAAGCCGTCAGTCACCATCACGACGCACTCGTAGGCGTCTCCGACGTCCGACGGTTGCTGCACGGCCTGTGCGCCGAGCTTTATCGCGCGCGCGTACGCGTCATCGACGTTCTCCACGCTCAACCGGATCTCGGCGCCGATGCCGCGCGCCGCGCCGTCCCGTCGCAGTGCATCGAACCAGGGGTGGCCGCGGAAAGCGTCGTCGTCCGCGTGGAGCACGATCCGGCCCGTCCCCGCCTGGAGTTCGGCGTATCCCGGGTGCCGCTGGAGCACCTCCAAACCTGCCGCCTGTTCGAGCAAGTTCGATAGCGCCGGGATATCCGTCGTCCAGACCACCAATCCGAGGCCAGTCTCAGCGCTCACGGGCACCTCCGAGGGGCCGGCTAGCGGCCCGCAGGCATTTGCGCGCTAGGCATCCGCCACCGAAATGCGATTCTCCCCCGCTCCCGCGAGGAGCGGGGGGCTGGGGGTGAGGGCGGCGCCCCGAACTCAGCGCAACCTGATCGACACCGAGTATAACTCCCGGGGCAAGTGTTGAGGCCTCACCACACCATAACGCACAATAGCCTCCGGTGGCGTGTTAAACGCCCATCAGGCGGGCCGGAATTTCGGGATGGCAACGTCCGCATGCTGTTCGAATTCGACCTGTACCGGCATACCCACGCGCAGGTCCCCGTTCGCCGCGCCGACGACGTTGCTGACCATCCGCGGCCCCTCTTCGAGTTCGATGAGGGCGAGGTTGTACGGCAGCTCTGGGTAGAACCCGGCGTGGTACTTCTGGTGCATCACGCCGAGCGTGCGGATCGTCGCCCGGCCGCTCGCTTGCGCCCACTCGACGTTGGTCGACAGACAGACGTCGCAGTGCATCCGGGACGGCACCCGGTAGCCGCCGCAATCGGTGCAGCGCATGAGCATGAGCTTTCCGCCCATTGCCGCTTCGTAGAAAGGGCGGGAGGCGTCGTCGGCTTCCGGGAGTGGTTTCTGGGGGACTGATTCTTCGGCCATATTCAACTCGCGTGCGGGCTCAGGATTAGGCTTCCGTGATAGCTCAAGGTGCCGCCGTTTCCGGTGCAGAGGATGACATCGTTCTTCGCGACCTGGCGCTCTCCGCCCTGGCCACGGCCCTGGATGATCGCTTCGCTCAGCGGGGTCATGCCCCACATGTAGTAGCCCGAAAGCTCGCCTCCGCCAGTGTTCGTCGGCAGCGACCCGCCCGGCCCGAGCTTCCCGTCCGCGACGAACGGCCCACCTTCGCCCTTCTTGCAGAAGCCGTAGTCTTCGAGCGTCACCAACACGGTATACGTGTAGCAGTCATACAGTTCGCAGACATCCACGTCCTCTGGCCCGGTGCCGGCCATCGCGTAGGCGGTCTTCGCGGCGATCTTCGCGCCAGTCTCCGTCTCCGGGTCGGCGCCCGCGCGGAGCGGGTCGCCGGGGTGGCCCTGGCCCATCCCCCAGATGTAGACCGGCGGCTGTTTCAGCGATTTCGCCTGGCCAGCCGCGCTCACGATGACCGCCACCGCGCCGTTCGAAACGAGGCAGCAGTCCAGCAGGTGCAGCGGTTCCACCACCCAGCGCGAGTTGTGGTAGTCCTCGAGCGTGATCGGCTGCCGCATCTGCGCTAGTGGGCTCATCGTCGCCCACTGCCGCTGGGCAACGGCGATCGCGCCAAGCTGGTCATGGTTCGTGCCGTAGAGCGCCATGTGGCGGCTGGTAGCGAGCGCATAGGAGGTATTCGCGCCGAAGTACCCGGCCGCGGCGTAGAGGCCGGCCATCCCTCGTGGGCGGCCCTGCACGCGAGCCGCGCCTCCGTAGGCCGCGCCGCTCCCCTTGCCATCGCTCAGCGGCGCGTCGGCGAAGACGCAGACCACGTTCGTGGCCATCCCGGCGTTAATCGCCAGGGCGGCGTACTGGACCATCTGGGCGGCGGTTGAACCGGCCGCGTTCATGTGGTTCAGCAGGCGCAGGTCGCGCATCCCGAGGTAGTTCTGCATCTGCAGGCCAATGCCGTGGCCGGTCGTCCCGGTAATACCGGCGTTGATGAGGAGCCCATCGATCTCAGCCTTCTTCAGGCCTGAATCCTCGATCGCCAGGCGGACGGCGTCGGCGGCGAGTTCTGTCGCGGTCTTGCCGAAGATCCGGCCCATGGGCGTCATGCCAAGGCCGGTGATCGCGGCGGCGC
>JANXYE010000080.1 GCA_025350285.1 Chloroflexota bacterium | reverse complement strand
CGGCTCGACCAGCCCCAGCTTCATATCCGCGGGAAGCCCGCCGACGTTGTGGTGCGTCTTGATCTTGGCCGCGCCTTTGCCGGCCGAGGCACTTTCAATGACATCCGGATAGACCGTGCCCTGGCAGAGGAAGCGGACGTTCTCAATCTTGCGCGCCTCGCGTTCAAAGATGCGGACGAACGTGTTGCCGATGCGGACCCGCTTCGTTTCGGGGTTCGTCACTTCGGCAAGCTGGGCGAGGAACTCATCGGCGGCTTGCACGTGCACGAGGTTCATCCGCATGTGGCGCCGGAACGTGGCTACCACCTCTTCCGCCTCGCCCGCGCGCAGCAGGCCATTGTCCACGAAGATGCAGGTCAATTGGTCGCCGATGGCCCGGTGAACGAGGGCGGCCGCGACGGCGCTGTCCACGCCGCCGGAGAGCCCGCAGATAACACGCCCGTCGCCCACCTGCTCGCGGATCGCGGCGATGGTTTCTTCAATGAAGTTGCCAGGTGTCCAGGTGCCGGGACAACCGCAGACGCCGTGGACGAAGTTCCCGAGGATCTGTTTGCCGAGGGGCGTGTGCACGACTTCCGGGTGGAACTGGAGGCCGTAGTAGCCGCGGGCGGCGTCTTCCATCACGGCCACGGGGGAATTAGCGGACTTCGCGATCGGTTCGAAACCGGGCGGCAGCATCTCGATCCGGTCGCCGTGGCTCATCCACACGTCCAGGGTGGGCGGCATGCCGGCGAAGAGCGCGGCCTCGCGCGTGCGTTCGATGCTCGCCGGTCCGTATTCGCGTTCGGCGCCGGGTGCGACACGGCCGCCGAGTTCGTGCGCGAGGAGCTGCATACCGTAACAGATGCCAAGCACCGGGACGCCTGCTTCATAGACCCACGCAGGCGTGAACGGCGCGCCAGGCTCGTAGACGCTGGCCGGGCCCCCGGAAAGGATGACTCCGCGCAGGTCGAGGTCCTTCACCTTCTCCCAGGAGGCGTCCCAGGGGAGCAGTTCGCAGTAGGTATCGAGTTCGCGGACGCGCCGGGCGATGAGCATGCTGTACTGGGCGCCGAAGTCGAGGACGACGATCGCTTCGTGCTTGCGGGCGAGGTCGGCGAGGGGTTCGGGGGCTTCGTTCAGGGTAGGTGCCGCCGGGGAGGAGTCCATGACTGACGATAGCAAGGGCAGGGGTTAGGCGTTAGGAGACGTTGCCGAGCGGGGCCCCGCCCGGTCCGCGACGGTGATACGGGGTAGGGGCCACCCCCGCTGCCGCCCTCGGCGGTATCGACCTGGCAGCTCACGTAAGCTGGCGGCCCGTTCCGCCCGAAGAGTGAGCCGTTAGCCTAATCCGGCTGCGTCCATCTGTTCGAGCGCGAGGCCAACAAGGTTCGTCGCCGCCGATGCGTAACCACCCGCGCCTAACTCGAACGTCGTCTGCCCCATCAGGCTGCGTTTGTAGATCCCTTCGGTGATGACGGCGAGCTTGTAGTTCGCGAACGCCTCGTAAAAGGCGATCGCCTTTGTGTCGCGTCCGGTCCGGCGGCCGTATTCCGCGACGAGTTCTTCGCGGCTCAGGAACCCTGGCTGGGCCGTGACCTGGGTGTTGGGGCGAATCTTCACGCGATCCTCCGGGTCGCCCTGGTTGCCCCAGTACACGAGCGTATACCCGAGGTCTGAGAGCGGGTCGCCGAGCGTAGACATCTCCCAGTCGAGCACCGCCAGCACGCGGCCGGGGTCGGACCGATCAAGGACCATGTTCCCGAGGCGGTAGTCCCCGTGGACGATCGTCGGGGACGGCGAGGCGGGGATCGAAGCGTTCAGCCGCCGGATGAGGTCGTCGATCTCGGGCAGCTCACGCGTCTTGTTCGACGCCCACTGCTTGGACCAGCGGACGACTTGCCGCTCAAGATAGCCCTCCGGCCGCCCGTGCGCCTCAAGTCCGACGGCCTTGTAGTCGACCGCGTGGAGCTTCACCAGCGTGTCCACGAGAGCCAGGCTCATCGCCTTCCGCTCGTCCTCGCGGGCCGCGTAGCCATCCGGCAACTCGTTCACGATGATGACTCCGTCCTTGTACTCCATCACGTAGAACGGATAGTCGTTGACGGTGTTGTCCTCGCAGAGCGCGTACATTTCGGGAACCGGCACGCCCGTGTCGTGCAGCGCCTTCTGCACGCGGTATTCGCGCACCATGTCGTGGGCTGTCGGGAGCACGTGTCCGAGCGGCGGCCGGCGCATGACCCAGGTGCTGTGCCCGTTTTCAACGAAGTAGGTGATGTTCGAGCGCCCATCGCCGATGAGCTTGAACCGAAGCGGAGCGTCGCCGCCGCCAGCAACATTTGCGGCGAACCAGCGCGCGACGCTGTCGTGGTTGATACCTGGAGGGAGTTCGTTGGCCATAGTCGCGCCAGTATGGGGCATTCGCGGGGAGTAATCAGCCCGGGCGCTTGGCAATCCAATCGCTCAGCCGGGCCCTGCGATTCGGGACGGGCTGGATGGGACGACTGAAGGTGGGATGCGCCGCATACTCATTGCGCGCTCCACGCCAAGGTTTCTTCAGATATGCCGAAGCTGTCTCCCATGTACCAACTCGCCAGTGATGTCGTCGATGGCTTCGCCGCGCTCGACCCGATCACCGCCACCCAATCCGGCATTCCCGGCCACGACCACGAGATGACCGACTACTCACCCGAGGGACGTGGGCGGCTCAACGCCTTCTGCGTCGATGCGCTCAACCGTGTTGGGATCGCTCCGGTGCTGGATGAGCGCGACCGCCTCTGCCGGGACGTGATGACGGACGGAATCCGGCTGCGGGTCGCTCGGTTTGAGGCCGGCGACCACCTCCGGCAGCTCAGCATCATCGGCTCCCCCGCCCAGGGAATTCGAGCGGTGTTCGATGTGATGCCGCGGGCGTCGGCGGTCGATTGGGAGACTATCGCAAAGCGGCTGGAGCTCGTCCCCACGGCGGTCGCGGGATTTGAAGCAGCGCTGGCCGAAGGATCGCGTCGGGGACTCACCGCCGCCCGCCGCCAGGTCCAGGCGAACATCAGCCAGGCCCAGACCTGGTCCGGAGCGGCCGGCAGCAGGCCGTTCTTCGACACGCTGCTCGATGCGTACGACGCGGCGGGCATCGGCGACGGCGCCTTACGCGCCGACCTCGGCCGGGCCGCCGCCGCCGCGAACCAGTCGTACGCCGGTCTCGCAACGTATCTCCGTGAGCGCTACTACGACGGTGCGACTGAGCGCGACGGTGTAGGCCGGGAGCGGTACGCGCTTTCGGCCCGTGCTTTCAACGGCATCGATCTGGACCTCGACGAGACGTACCAGTGGGGCTGGGACGAACTCTACCGGGTGGAATCGGAGATGCGGGCCACGGCGGCGAAGATCCTCCCGGAGGCGACCGTCACCGAAACCATCGCCTTTCTCGAACGGGACCCGGCGCGGGCCATCGACGGGGTAGAGCCGTTCCGGCGCTGGATGCAGGA
>JANXYE010000063.1 GCA_025350285.1 Chloroflexota bacterium | reverse complement strand
TCGCCAGCATAGACTCGGGCCTTCTCGACTTTTCCGATGAGGCTGGACTGCATACCTGGAAACCCTCCTGTGGTTTCGGCCCGGCAAACAGAACGGCGGCGCCTCACAGAGAGCGCCGCCGGTTAACCACCCCGCCTGCCAAAGACCGTATCCATAGCTCCTAAAACCTACGCCGATGGGAAAAGGCTGTCAACGAATTCTCACGCGCGGGTCGACGGCCTCGCCTTTTCCGGGCTGTCGTCCGCCGGAATCGCAAAGCGGCGCACGGCCTGGGAGCTGGCGGACACCCGGATGCGCGCCGGGACGGGGCCTTCCCCGGCCGAGAGTCCGACTGAAACTTGCACGCCGGCGATTCGGCCCCAGACTTCGCGGCGCACGCCGAAGTCCAGCACCTCTTCCACGTCGAGATCGAAGTTGTGGTCGCCAGGGCCGTTACGCAGGCCACGGGGCGCGATGGCGAGGACGCTTCCTTCGCCGGGAAGGAGCGTGTAGCCCAGGAACGCCGCCGTCTCCGGATCGGGAGGACTGCCGAAAACGGCGGCGCGCGGGCCCGCCGCGCGGACGCGGCCATCGATCAGGATCACCAGGTCCTCGGCCAGGCGGAGCGCTTCATCGCGGTCGTGGGTGACGAGGATGGTGGTCGTTGCGAACGTGCGAAGGAGGTCCGGGAGGTCGTGCAAGAGTTGGCGGCGAGCGGGCGCGTCGAGGCCGGACATCGGCTCATCGAGGAGCGTGACCGGCGCCCGCAGGGCCAGCGTTCGGGCAAGGTTCGCGCGCTGCGCCTCGCCCCCGGAGAGACGCCTGGCCTCGCGTGCGAGAAGGTGGCCAATCCCGCAGGCTCCGGCGGCCGCCTCAATGCGAGCAATCCGGTCGCCGGGACCGAAGCCGCCGAGGCGCAACGCCGTCTCCAGGTTCGAACGCACGCTTCCCGAGAGGAAGACGGGCTTCTGGAAGGCGAACGCGACCCGCCCCCGGCGGCCGGCTGAGTCGCCGCCAAGGGCGACTGTGCCGGCGGCCGGACGTTCGAGCCCGGCCAGTATCCTGAGCAGCGTCGACTTGCCGCTGCCGTTCGGCCCGACGAGCGCGGTGACGCGGCCCGAGGCGAACGCGAGCTCTGGCACATCGAGCACCACCCGGCGTCCGCGCAGAAAGCAGAGGCCGGAGACGCTGACGTCCACTAGCGCGGCCTCCGCTGCTGGACGAGCGTGAGCACAAGATTCACAGCGAAGGCCATGGCGAGCAGCACGATGCCGAGAGCCATCGCGTTCGCATTCTGGCCACGGCTCGTTTCGGTGACGATCGCGGTGGTGAGGACGCGCGTGTTCCCCTGGAGGTTCCCACCGACGGTCATCGAGGCGCCGACCTCGGAGACGACGCCGCCGAAGCCAGCCATGATGGCAGCGAGAATGCCGAGGCGGGCCTCCCGGGCGATGTACCAGAGCCGCCGCACGGGTCCGGCGCCAAGCACCTTCAGGAGGTCCGGGAGCTCTTCCGGGAGGGCCTGCACGGCCGCCGCCGTGAACCCAACGACGAGGGGCGCGGCGATGACGAACTGAGCGATCACCATCGCCCGCTTCGTGTAGATCAGGTCGAGGTCACCGAACGGACCGCTGCGCACGAGCATGAGCCAGACGAACAGCCCAACGACCACCGGCGGCATGCCCATGCCTGTGTTGACGGCGCTGAGGAGGAACGTGCGGCCCCGGAAACGCCCTCGCGCCAGCGCGTAACCAGCCGGCACGCCGACCGCGAGGGAGAACAGCGTGGCCGAGCCGGACACAACGATCGTCCGCCAGGCGATCTCATAGAGGTCCGCATCGCCGGTGGCGATGAGGCGCACAGCCTCTTTCAGGCCCTCCCAGAGCGCTTCCACTGGCGGCTCACCCTATCTGCCGGGCGCGGCGATCACTGGCCCAGTTCGTCAATCTTCTTGCCTGCATCCGCAATGAACAGTTGTTGGCCGTATTCCGCTTTCTTGAAGTCGCCGATCACTCGCTGCGTCTCGGGAGCGACCATGAACGCGACGAACGCGCGGGCCTCGGCGACCTTGACGTTCGGGTGCTTGTCCGGGCTGACGACATAGGCGGAGTAGATATTCAACAACGACCTCGCGCCCTCGAAGACGATGTCGAGCTTGAGGTTTTTCTTAAGCGAGAGGTAGGTCGCGCGGTCGGTCAGCGTGTAGGCAGCCTTCTGGTCGGCGACGTTCAAGGTAGCGCCCATGCCCTGGCCAGTCTCTTCGCGCTGCTTGACGCCCGTTTTGGGGTCGATGTTCGCGGCCTTCCAGAGGTTCAGTTCGGCCGTGTTCGTGCCGGAGTTGTCGCCTCGGGAGATGAACGGACCGGTAGCGGCGATGGCGGCCATGGCCGTCGTCAGGTCCATTGAGCCTTTGACCTTCGCAGGGTCGGAGGGCGGGCCGACGAGGATGAAGTCGTTGTGCATCACGAGCTTGCCTTCGACCAGGTCGGCGCTATCGACGTACTTCTTCTCGCTGGCCGGGGCATGCACAAGGACGGCGTCGGCGTCGCCCTTCGCCCCCATTTCGAGCGCCGCCCCGGTTCCGACCGCGATGACCTTCACCTCGACGCCCGTCTGCTTCGTAAACATCGGGACGAGGACATCGAGCAGGCCCGAGTCCTGCGTGCTCGTCGTCGTGGCGAGGATCATCGAACCGCCCAATTTCGGCACGGGCGTGGGCGAAGGCGTGGCTGGGGCCGGCGCGGCTTGCGTCGTGGCGGCGGCCGCGGTTGGCGTGGGCGTGTCGTCATCGCCACCGCAGGCCGCGATCATGGGCAGCGCCGAGAGGCAAAGGAGGAGGGTGCGACGGTTCATAGGGCTCTCCCGGGATATGTCCAGCGGAGCATAGCGCGACAGCCGAGCGATAGGCCAGTGGCAGCCTATCGCGTGCCCGCAGGCGAGTCGCTGGTAGCATTGCCACGAAGCTATGACAGCAACTTCCGCCGAGACCGCGACCCTCCTTGTCGCCTGCAAAGACCGTCCGGGGATCATCGCCGCGCTTTCGGACTTCGTCTTCCGCAACGGCGGGAACATCCTCGACCTGGACCAGCACGCGGAGCGCGAAAGCGGCATGTTCTTCATGCGGCTGGTATGGGACGTAGCCGGGTTTGGGATGGACCGCGCGGCGACCGACGCCGCCCTCAGCGATCTCTCAGCGCGAATGGGTTTGGCGTGCGAGCTGAGCTATTCCACCGCCGTCCCGAAGGTGGCGATCTTCGCGACGAAGGCCCCCTACTGCCTGTACGACCTGCTTCTGAGCCAGCAGCTCGGTGAACTCCACTGCAAGATCGTGGCGGTTCTATCGAACCACGACGAGCTACGGCCCGTGGCGGAGCACTTCGACGTGCCCTATCACCACACGCCAATCGCGAAAGGCGGGAAGGCTGGGGCGGAAGCGGCTCAACTCGCGCTGCTCAAGAGCCTCTCCGTGGACCTCGTGGTGCTCGCCCGGTACATGCAGATCCTCAGTCCGGGGTTCGTGGCCGCGGTGAACGGCCAAGTCATCAACATCCACCACTCATTTCTTCCGGCCTTCATCGGGGCGCGGCCGTACCACCAGGCGAAAGAACGTGGCGTAAAGCTTATCGGCGCGACGGCCCACTACGTGACGGCGGAACTCGACCAGGGGCCGATCATCGAACAGGACGTGACGCGCGTGACGCACCGCGAGGACGTCGAGCAACTCGTTCGGAAGGGGAGCGAACTCGAGCGGCAGGTGCTCACGCGGGCGGTGAAGCTCCACCTCGAGCGGCGGGTGCTAGTATCCGGCAACCGGACGATCGTCTTCGGTTAGCCCTCACCCCCCGCCCCCGCTCCCGGCTTCGCAGGCGAGGCGGAATGCGGGCGAGCGGCTGAAGCCGAAGCGAGGAGCTCGGTGGCGGTGGCGCGAGTGGCCTCTGTGATAGCGCCGAGCATTGCCGCGAGTTCATCAATACGGGCGTCGCCGTCTACTTCGTGAACATCGCTCCAGTTGCGCTGGCTGTCGGTCTGCTTGGAGACGACGAAGTGGCGGGCGGCGAAGG
>JANXYE010000223.1 GCA_025350285.1 Chloroflexota bacterium | reverse complement strand
TCACCTGTTCGAGGGCGCGATGGTAGACGAGCCGTTCGTTGATTTCCCAGGGTCTGGGGACGGAGAGTTCGTAGAAGATGCCGAATTTCACGGTTCACCTCGTGTAATGTGCGATGCGACGAATCTACACATGGGGATGGGGCGCGGCAAGCGGGGGCCCTCACCCCTCCTTGAGCCGGATCTATGGTGTCTTCGTCGCCGTGGCGGTGGCGGAGGGGCCGGCCGTCGGGCTGCCCGGTGTGTTCGTCCGGGTTGCGGTCGCTGGCGTCGTGCGGGTGGCGGTCGCCGACGGACTCGTTCCCGGCGTTGGCGTCGCCGTGAGCGTCGGTGTTGGGGTGGTGGTGGCAGTCGGCGTCTGGGTTGGTACCGCCGTCGTGGGGGCGCCGGTCGCGGACGCCCGGACCGTCGTGGTGGGTGTGGCGGCCAGTGTCGGCGTGGGTGACGGCGAATCGCCGCCGCCGTTCTGGGTGAGCGCGACGGCCAGCGCGATTCCCCCACCGATAAGCAGCGCCCCGCCGATCAGCACCGCCCAGAACGGCCCAGTGCCGGCGCTCCGGCGGCGAGCCACGCGAGCCGTTTCGTAGCGAACGGCGGTGGCGTGCACCGGAGCTGGCGCCTGCCTGCGGACGATGACCGGTAGGGGCGCTGGTTGCGTGAGGGAACGTGCCCGGCGCTCCTGGCTGGCCGCGAGGGCCGCACCGAAGTCGCTGACGCTGGCGAAGCGGTCGGCGGGCGTGATCGCCAGAGCCCGTGCGAGGACCGCCTCGATCTCGGGAGAGGCGCCGCCCGCGAAGGTCCGAAGCGGTGGGGCGGCGTTCGCGAGCCGTTGGCCCGTCGAAGCCGCGGCGTTCGCGCCGGAAAACGGCAGCCGCCCGGCGATCAGTTCGTAGAGGGTCAAGGCCAGCGAGTAGGTATCCGAAGCGGGGCTGGGAGATGAGCCGCCGATGACTTCTGGAGCCAGGTAGGGGATCGTCCCGAGGATCTCGCGGGCTTCGCGCGGCGAGAGGGTCCGGCTCAGCGTCTCGGCGATGCCGAAATCGACCGTCTTGGCGACGCCCTGTTCGGTCACGAGGACGTTCTCTGGCTTTATGTCGCAATGGACGACATTGCGGCCGTGGGCGTATTTGAGTGCCTCGGCGACCTGGACGCCGTAGCGGACGGCCTCCGCCTCCGTCATCCGGCCGCCGCGTTCGGCCAGCAGGTCACGCAGAGAGAGGCCATGGACGTACTCCATGACGAGGTAGGGCTCGCCCTCGTGGCGGCCGGTGTCGTAGACCGCCGCGATGTTCGGGTGCTGCAGCCGGGCGACGACGCGCGCCTCGCGTTCGAGGTCGCTATCCGGTCCGGCGCCGCGAAGGAGCTTGACGCCGACCCAGCGGCCGAGGCGCAGGTCCTCGGCGAGCCAGACTTCAGACATGCCCCCGGTACCGAGCAGCCGTTCGAGGCGATATCGTGCATCTATGACATCGGAAGCGTTCAAGCCGTCGTGATTCTCCGTGCGGTTGGGCGTGGACTGGTTTCGCGCGACCGCAACGCCGAGTTGCTGCTCCTGGCGTTCAGCGCCGGGTTCGCGCTGCTCGCCTGGCGCGCGCTCGATGCCGCGGCCACGCCGCTGCCGGCTACCACCGGCCGGATCGTACTCCAGTTCCTCGTAACCGCCCTGCTCGGGCACCTCGCTTTGCGGGCGGTGGCCCCGGCGGCATCCCCGCTCCCGTACGCGGCGGCCATGCTGCTCACGGCGGTGGGCCTCGCGTTCGTGCTTCGCCTGGCCCCGGAGGTTGCCCAAAACCAGGCGAACTGGGCGCTCCTCGGCGTCATCCTGATGGCGGCCACGGCTGGGGCGCATCGATGGTTGCCGCTTCTCCGGCGCTATCGATATACGGCCGCCGCCGGGGCGCTCGTGCTGCTGCTTGTCACGGGCTTTCTTGGCACCACCATCAACGGCGCACGGCTCTGGATAAGCGTCGGCGGGCAGATCGTTCAAACCACGGAGGTGATCAAGCTGCTGGTCGTCGTTTTCCTCGCTGGCTACCTCGGCGAAACGGGGGCGATCCTCGCGGTGCCGCGATTCCGGCTCGGAGACCGGACGTATCGCGCCCTCCCGTACCTCGTCCCGCTCGCGCTCGCGGTGGCCGGGCTGATGGCGGTGCTCGCACTGCTCAAGGACCTCGGCAGCGTCGCTTTGCTTGTGCTGCTCACGCTCAGCGCGCTCTACCTGGCAACGGGCCGAAAGCTGTTCATCGCGGGCGGTCTGGTCCTGCTCCTGGCGACAGCGGTCTTTGGCTACTACGCGTTCGACCACGCGCGAACGCGCATCGACGTCTGGCTGAACCCGTACGACGACCCTTCGGGCGCGGGCTACCAGACGATTCAGAGTAGCTATGCGGTCGAAGCCGGTGGCGTGACCGGCTCCGGGCTTGGGCTTGGCCAACCGGAGGTGATCCCGGCGGCCGCGACGGATTACGTCTTCAGCGCCATCGCCGAAGAACTGGGCATGGCCGGGGCGGCGGCCGTCGTGCTGCTCTACGTGCTTCTGCTGTTCGCCGGCCTGCGCGTGGCGATGGAGGCGCGAGACCTGCATCTCCAGCTTCTGGCGGCCCTGCCCGCGTGTCTGCTGGCGATCCAGGCGGCGGTGATCATCGCCGGGAACCTGCGCCTCATCCCGACGACGGGTATCACGTTGCCGTTCGTCAGCTACGGCGGGTCGAGCCTGGTGGTGAACTTCGTGCTCATCGGGCTGGTGCTGGCGGTTTCGCAACGAACACGGGCGGCGTAGGCGTGTTCCCTCCGGGCCACGTGTTCACGAATGAATCCGATGCCAACCGTGAACCCGCTGGAAGCTATTGGTGCGCCCAGTCAGCCGGGAGGAACACGCGACCATCACGGTCGCGCCTACAAAATCATCCCCTGAACCGCATCACCACCACGCCGACCGCCAGTTCAACGCCATCGCGCAGGACGACGCCACGGGCGCCGATTTTCCGCCCACCAATGAGCGTGCCGTTCGTGCTGCCGAGGTCGCGGATGACCCAGCCGTTGGCGCCGCGTTCGAGGAGCGCATGTGCCCCGGAAACAGAAGCGTCTCCGATCTGGATACCGGCGTCGTCGTCACGCCCGATGGTCGTCGTCCCGGCGAGCACGAACTCGGCGCCGAGCGGCAGTCCAGATTGCCCCGCGCGCACGACGAGCAGGCGCGCGCGGCCCTCGCCCGCCCTCGATCGCCCGGCCCGTTGTGGCGCCCGGAGCCCATTTCGCATAAGCAAGGCGGCCAGTACGACGAAGACGAGAAGGATTGCAATGAGCCCGAGCCGGAGAGCGAGCAACTCCGCCGAATCGCTCACGCCGACGGTTCCAACCAGAGCTGGATATCACCGACCTGCACGTGCGTACCCTCCAGCAACAGGATACGCGCGCGGCGCACACCATCGACGCTGAGGCCGTTCGTGCTTCCGAGATCTTCGAGGACCAGACCTTCAGGGGTCTCGATAATCTGCGCGTGCCGCCGGGATACCGCGAGGCTGACCAGCACGATGTCGTTCCCGGGAGCACGCCCGATCGAAAACGGTGTGTGCGTGAGCGGAACCGTCCGGCCGTCGGCGAGGACGATTGTCGCGGTCTGGCGCTGGACCGTCTGGGTTGCGCCCTTCGGAGCTGCTTTCGGCCGGTTGTTCGTGTCGGCAAAGCGTGCCGTGACCTGGACCGTCCCTAATGCAGCCGATTCGGCTGTCTCGAAGAACACTGATCGGTCACCGATGCGGGTGTAGCCGTACTGCTTCTCGATGCGTTCTAGCGTCCGGTCGATCTCCCAGCGGAGATCGGAGAGGGCCGCGCGAAAGGAGGCGAAGTCCTTTGCGTGAAAGCCGACGGTGATCTGGTTGGGCATCGCCTCGTCGTGGACTGAGTCGAGGCAGGCGCGCTCGACTTCGGCGATGATCTCCAACGGATGGAGTGCGGCGCCGCCGAGGGCGCGGGCCGAGCGTTCGAGGATCCGCTCGAAGAGGGGGTCGCGGTTCGATGCGGGGAGGGCGCTCATCGTGCCACCGCCGCGCGCATGACGGCGCCCGCAATCGGGGCCGCTACTTCGCCGCCGCGGCCGCCGCCTTCGACGATAACGGCGACGGCGATGACCGGGTTGGCGGCGGGCGCGAAGCCGATGAACCAGGCGTGCGAAACTCCGTGCACAGCCGTTTCCGCCGTGCCCGTTTTTCCGGCCACCCGCACTCCGGGGATGGCGACACCGCTAGCCTGGTTGTTATCGATGACGGCAGTCATGAGTTCACGCATCGTCTTGGCCACGTCCGGGTTCAGGACAACTGTACCCGATGGCCCCTCAAGGCTTCGGCTCCGGTGGTTCCCGTCCACCGTCGCAAGCCCAAGGTGCGGCCGCATGAACACTCCCTCATTAGCTATGGTCGCAGTAATCGCGGCCATCTGAAGGGGTGTGGCCAGCAACTCACCCTGTCCGAACGCGGTCGAAGCCAGCAAAACCTTCGTGCGCTCCGTCCCAGGACGGGTGAGCGACGACTTCGCGGTGTCCAAGGTAAAGGGCAGTGACGACTCGAAACCGAACTTTTTGGCCATGTCGCTCAGTCTCGCCCAGCCGAGCTGGACGCCCAGCTGGGCAAAAATCGCGTTGACGGAGAAGGCGAAGGCGTTCTTGAACGGATACGTGCCGACGCCCTGGGCCGTGTTCGTACACTGAATCGGGAAGCCATCGATGACGATCTCCCCGGGGCAGGTGACGATCGTCTCGGGCGTTATGACGCCGCTTGTTAAGGCTGCGGAGGCCGTGACGGTCTTGAACGTCGAACCGGGCGGGTAGAGGCCCT
>JANXYE010000024.1 GCA_025350285.1 Chloroflexota bacterium | reverse complement strand
CCGGCGGACTTCATCACCCTTAGCTTAGCGCGCCCGCCACTTGCGGGCGTGTCCAACGCGCGATTCAGAGTTTTGCGCGGCGAGGGGTGAGCGCGGGGGTAGAGGATCCCTTACTGCCGAAATGAGCCGTCAGACTGTGAGCTGCCCGCCGGAACAGTACCGCGACCTCATGGGAGCGGTCACGATGACACCGCCAGTCGTCGGGGCCGCGAAGACCGTCCAGCCCTGACCCGAGGCCGCAGGAAATGGCCGGCTCCTACGCGGCCTCTGATCCAAAACGCTGATTCCCGACCTCGCGTCTGGATTACGAACTGGGCCGGACGCACCCGCTGCCAGGGCGAATTCGTCGAAGGTCCCGAACATCCCCGCGAACAACGCGACCGCGATCGTCGGCCCTCCAAGAATCGTGGAGACCACGGACGCCCTATTCCGGCATGTTTCGGATTGCTTTCAGTCTGCCGACAGATGATCACGCCGGGGTAGGATGGCGTAAGTGCACATAGCAGGCAGCGATATATCGCCATCGCTGTCTCAATCCATCCGGGCGGTGCACGAAAGGGAGAAAGAGACGCAGATCGATATGAAGCAGAGCAGATTCCAAAGCAGGGCAGCCGTCATCCGCGGCGCGCTGGTGGCCGGCGTTCTCGCCGTGTTCACCACGTTCGCGGTGTGGCCGGGTGCCACCGCGGAGGCCCAAGCCGCTTGTAGCGGTGCAACCTCGGGCGCCGCGGCCGACGCCGACCAGCAGGCCTATGTGGATCTTGGCGTGGGCGCCAAAGCCACCTTTGTCTGCATCACCTCCACCGCCTTCACGGGCGGCCAGAGCGCACCGCTCACCGCCAACGGGACGGTCGCGAATGGCTGCTTCATCGTTGAAGGGCTGAACACCTCAGTCGTCGCGGTCTATCGGGACTGGTCCGTAACGTCCATGTCCTGCGCGCAGCTTGTCCGCATCGATGTCGGGACGGGCGCAGCGGCCACGCCCACGGCCACGGCCACGGCAACAACGCCCGCCGCGACGGCCACGCCAACCAGGACGCCAACGGCCCCCCCGGCCACGGCGACTCAGCCACCGGCTACGGCTACCCAGCCCGCCGCCACCGCGACGCCAACGCGCGCAATCGCCCCGCAGCCTCCGGCTACCGGGACAGGTTCCGCCTCCGATAGCGGCTTCCCGCTCCTCGGGCTCGGGATCGTCGTCCTGGCCCTCGGCGCGGTAGGAGTCACCGGCTTCGCCACCGCCCGCAAGGGTACTGGGCGCTAGGCATCCTCCGCGTGTGCCTGAAAAGGCGTGCGCCCGTACAACCCTGCTTCGCCTCGAAAGTGGCGCATTTTGCCCGCCGTTGAGGTGGGGAGGCGAAGCTCAACCCTCTTTGGAGAAAGGTCCAACTACCTATGCGAAAGATAGCCACGCTTGGAGGCCTCGCCGCCGCCATTCTGGCCGTCGGTGTCATTGGTACGGTGACGGAAACGCAGGCGTCGTCTCACCGCGAAGCCCCGTACATCAGCACCGACCAACTTGCGGACGCTACAGACTTTTATGCGTTCGTCGCACCTGACGCCACCGGAGCGGTGACCTTCGTCGCCAACTACGTGCCTGGCGGCCTGCCTTCGGGCGGCCCAAACTGGTACAAATTCGGCGATGATGTGCTCTACGAAATCAACATCGACAACAACGGCGACGCTGTTGACGATATCACCTACCAGTTCCGCTTCAAGAGCGACATCAACGCCGGGAACGCGTTCAACACGGGAACGTTCCTCTACAACACCGGCCCCATCGCCGGCCCGAACGACCCGAACCAGAACATTCGTCAGTTCTACAGCGTTACGAAGTTGACTGGCCCCGGCGGCTCAAGCCGTGAGGGCACGGCAATCACCAGCGCCACCAACCTGCAGGTCGCGCCGGCCCGCGTCGGCCCCAAGACCTACCCCGGCGGCTACGGTCCCGTGGCCGATAAGTTCAACTACACGATCGGCGATGGCATCAAAGTTTTCGCCGGCCCACGTGACGACCCGTTCTTCATCGACCTCGGCGGCACGTTTGACCTCTTGAACCTCGGCGGCGGCGTAGACTACGTGGCCGGGACCAACGTGATGAG
>JANXYE010000688.1 GCA_025350285.1 Chloroflexota bacterium | reverse complement strand
CCCACCTTGACCCGTACGTCTGCGCCGCTGCTTCCGCAGTTTGGTGTCTGTTCGCGCGAAACGACGTTCGTGAGGTAGACCGTCACCCGCCCATCGCCGTCTCCGGTGAACTGTGTCTTGCCCTTGCCGCAGAGTGTGTTGCCGACATAAGCCTCGACGGCCACCCCCTCCGGGATGGTGCCGGCCGAGTCGCTGATGGAGCCAAAGACGGACATCGGGGGCCCGAACTGAGCGTACGCCGTGCCGCTGGGGATAAGCCCACCGCCCGCGAGAAGTGCTGTCGCCGAGACGACGACAGCCGCCCGCGTGAGGGCGGAACCGCTGCTTCTGATGTTCATGGCTGAACCGTTCCCAACATCCCCCGCCTCATTCGAGGGTACCGGCGGAGCTTCTAAGCGCCACTACTTCGGCACCTTCAGCGTAAACGGTTCTTTTGCGAACACCCAGTAGGCGTTCCCCGGCTCGAGTGCGGTGAGCGTGTTCAGGGCTGGCGCCAGGTCTGGGAAAAAGGCGCGCCAGGCCTGGCTGGCCTGGTCCCAGAGGTAGACCACCCCGAGCTTAGCAACGTTCGCTCCGACCGCATCCACGATGTTGATCGACTTCGCCCCGCCGGCCGAAACGAGGTTCCAGCCGCGCTCCAGTTGGACGTTGTTGAACACCGCGAAGGGCACGATGATGTCCAGTACAATCGTCCCTTCGCCATCGGCCGCGAACGTTGGCGTGGGCGGCGTCACGATTGCGCCCTTGCAGTCCGCGATGCTAATCGTCGCTTCTTCCCAGATGATCCTTGCGTACGACGCTCCAGCCAGCGCCTGAATCTCGTTGTAAATCCACGCCGCTTCCACGCCGGTTATCGTGGTGGTCTGGCCGGGCGCCAGTTGCCCGAGCAGCCCCAGGTGGGCCTCAGGATGAAGGAGATCGTTGCTCGTATCGGCGCGAATGCCGAACCCGGCCAGCGACACCGCGTTTGGCCCGATGTTCTTGATGGTGAGCAACGGGGCCGTGCAATCGAAGCGGACGATGGCGAGTTGCCCGGGTACGGGCGACGGCGGCGGGGCGAACGTCACGAGGACATTTGCCGGGGTTTCGAGGCTGTTGACGACCTTGATCCAGGCCTGGCACTCGTCATCCTGTTTGACTGTCCGCACCAGCGTCGCGTTCACGGGGTTGCCGCGATCATCCAGCGTGTCGAACGTGGTCGTGATGGCGAAGCGGCGAGAGTCCGTGACCGCCGCCGGGTCATCGGCCCGGCCGATGATGATGCCGCTGCCGCTGTCGATCTTGAAGTCCACCGGCACGCCCAACACGTTATGCAGGGAGAGCGCGTCGCAGAACCCGTCGCGGTCTTTCAGGTGCGCGACGACGTACTTGACCGACGGGTCGCTGGAGTCCTCGTAGGTGAGCGTCTTATAGCCCTGCCAGGTGAACGTAGCCGTGACGTCGTTCGAGCGGAGGGGCGGCCATTTGCCCCGCAGTTCCGGGTAGTCGGCGAGCACGAAGTAGACACCCCGGCCGGCCACGTCGTCGGGTTTGCAGTACGGGTTTCCTGTCGGCGTGTTCACCGTGCAGCCCTCGTACGTGAGGTTGAGGTCGCCGAAGATGAGGACATTCGCGGAGCCATCAGGCTTTGTCGGCTCGCTGATGATGCGAGGCTTGCCGCGGGACCCGAGGACGCTCGGCAGGCGGGTTTCCGGCTGAATGTTGAAGTCGAACTCAAGCCGGTCGGCGTCCGGGACAAAGAACCCCGAAGACCCGCTCCGGACCCCGCTTTGGAACCCGTTGACGGTGCTTTCATTCTGCATGAACCAGGTGATCCGCGCGGGCGGCATCGGCGCGCTGGCGGCCCAGGTCGGGCGAAACTCCCCCGGACCGCGAAGCGTGGACCAGTCATCTGGGAGAATCCAGCGGTCTTTGGGGAAAGTATTCCCGCCGCGCGAAACCGCCGGACGACCAGATGGGTCATCGCCCGGGAACCAACCGCGGACATGCACGTCGAGCGTACCAAGCTCCGAAACCGTAAGCGTCGCGTTAGCGGGATCGGAATTGAGCGTCTGTGAGATGTCTTCGAAGGCGAGGAAGAACACCGGGAACAGCTGTTTCGAATACACGTTGCCTTCGAGTTGAGCCGTGATATCGATCTGGGCCGGGTCTTCGCTTTCGTAGCGGATATCGGTGAGGCAGCGATTGAGCTTCGTCCGCGCGAAGTCGGATCCGATCTCGGCAGCCCCTTGTGCTCCGGGGGCGAAGGTCCCCGGTTGGTTGTTGGGGCGCGTGAAGATGACCGGCAGTTCGGCGCAGTCCGTGCCAGAGAAGCCGTACTCGATCAACACGGTCTGCCCGACCCACGCGAGCAGCGGGCTCGAAACCGGGATGCTGAAGGTTGTGCGGATGTTCACCGTTTCCACTTCAACCACTGGCGGGCGGTTGATGAACGGCGGGTAGGAGGCCTCGACCTTCACCTGGATGACCTGCCCGGCTCCGCACCCGATGTCTCCAAGCACCTGGACCTCGAAGTCAAAGTGCCCGTCGAGCGTGACCACGCCGGGGCCCGAAAGCGTCTTCGTACCGATAGTGTCACCGAAGTACCCACACGAGCCGACGATCGTGAGCTTCAGCGGGACACCGTCGGTTGGCTCGTCGCTGGAGCCGTGGGGGTCCGGGCGCTTGCCCAGGACCCACTCGGAGAGCGAGATCTTGCCGGAGAAGCGGCCGTCGCCAGCGTTGAACGTGAGGGGCAGGTCCACCGTTGCCCCGAGCAGACTGTTGCTCCCGTCAGGCGCGCCCCCGGCCGTGATGACCGTCCGGTCGATCAAGTTCCACGGCTTTACGAGCGTGCCGCCGGGCGAGTCAGGGTCGTTGTTACCGTCCATGTCCGTGTCCCAGGTCACGTCTATCTGCTGGGGCACGCCGGAGGAGTTGGCCGGGTTCGCGGCGGACATCGTGAAGCGCAGGCCAATCGTTTGAAGGCCGGGTGTCGTGGACGTCCACATGAAGCATTTCGTGCCGGCCGGTACGCCCGGCGGATCGGGAAGGGCCCCGCTCGCCGTGAACACGCTCAGGGCGCTCACGCTCGACCCGTTGCTGTTCCCGAAGTTGATGTCATTCGCGTTCAGGACGTCACTGGCCACCGAGGGGACGATACAAACCGTGTGGAACGAGCCGATCACGTTCGCGTTCGAATTCTGCCTGATGAGGATTTGGCCGCCCTTATCGGCGCCGACGATCGGGGTGATGTGCCGCAGCTCCGGTTTCTTCGGTCTGAAGATGAGGACCACGTCCGTACCGGTCTCCTAGATGAGGTGGTCGTCCGCGCTGAGCGTGATGTCGTAGAGCGCGTAGAACTTGAGCGTTACGTCGATGGTCGGGGTTGGGTTCACCACGTTCGGAATTGGTGTTGCCGAGAACAGGTTTACGCACCACTCAGGACCGTCGCGCACAACACCGAGGATTGTCGGCGGCGCCGCGGGGTTCGTGCTCCAATCGGATGCGACGACCGAGTCCAACAAGACAGGCACGGCCGGCGGTGTGTTGGCCGCCTTGCCGGTGAGGAAGGTGGAGTCCCATCCCACCGTGCAGACCTCGGCCACGCCACCGGCCGGCCCGTTGATCCCCTTCAAGGTGACGGTCACCACCTTGATGTTTAGCGTCGTCGTCACGGCCACTCCACCATCGAGGTAGGTCCACTTCACGACCATGTCCGGGCGGGGCAGGCTCGTCGTGATGCGCGTGGCCGAGACGACGACGCAGTAGACATCATCCGTCGTGACCGTTGAACCGTTCGCGAAGTAGGCCGAGCTCAGGACGACCCCTTTGTCCACGGAGAAGCCGTTGTTCGGCCCAAGAGACTTGTGGTTATCGAACTGGAGCGTCACGCAATACCCGGTGGTACCGAGGGTTGGGTCGGCGTCGGCAAGGCCGCTATGGCTCGGGATTTCGGAGTAAACCTTGGCGGGCGTGACCTGGGTGAAGACTTCGGCGCCGTCGGCTTTCGCGGGCGTGGCGGCCGGGCCAGAGAATCTGGATGGCCCCATCATCAACACGAGGAGCAGGATCGAACCGAAAGCGGCGATACGCATAGCGTGCAGCGGTATCATGGTCCCTCGTAAGGACACAACTGACGCCACCCCGCGAATCGTCGGGACGTAACCCGGGGCGCTGTTAGCACATTCCACGGCGACTCGACTCGCACGCGGGCCCGGTTTGCAATCTGAGTTATGGCCGGGCGATGCCGTTCGGTCAAGCCCGGCTTACCCTCTTGGGAACGTGAATGCGCCTATATGGTTAACCCGGCGCGCCGAAATAGGGAGTTTCCTTAGGGTAAACCGCCACGTTGCGGGAATCGGCGGCAGCATCGAACGTGTTACCGGGAGTTGGGGCCGCAACGATCGCGGCGAACTTCCGGAGGCGCCCGTCATGCAACTCGTACACTCCCGGCGATACCCCCGGTTCTTCGGCGCCGGTCTCGCCGCATCCATCTTCGTGTTCGCCGCCTGCGGAGGCGATGACACGGCCGCATCGACAACAGCCACGTCCGCGGCGCCGTCGACAAAATCGGTCGAACCGGCGGCCACGAACCCGCCCGGCGCCACAAGCAAATCGACTGCCAGCGCCGGCGGAAACGCCACCCTTGAGAAGCTCCGCAAGGACTTGAAGAGCGCCACCTTCCGCGCGACCTATGATGGCAAGCTCGCCCCGGCCAGCGGACAGGCGATCGAAGGCACCTACACGCTGGGCGCGAAAGGCACGACGACGCTCTTCGGCGTGAAGGGCACGATCGCCGGCGGCCAGACCACCTTCCTCTTGATCGACGACGGGACGAACACCTTCACCTGCATCGAATCCTCCGGCCAAAAGCAATGCTTGAAGAGCAAGAGCGGGTCTGGCGGTTCGCTCCTCGGGAGCCTCTCCGTGGATGGTGTCATTCAGTCCGTTTCGCAGGACAAGACCACGACAGTAACGCCAGTCACCGGCCAGACGATTGCCGGGACCAAGGCGAACTGCTTTGCGGTCAAGGGCTCCGCCAGCGACGGGACGCTTTGCGCGGCCGATGCGAACGGCGTCCTGCTCCTCTTGGATGGTACGTTCAGCGGTAACAAGGTTTCGTTGAAGGCCACCAACGTCAACACCAACCCGGCGGACGACGACTTCAAGCCGCCCTACACCGTGAGCGAACTGGCGGGCGGTGGCGGCCGCTAAGGCATCGTTCGTTGCTCAGGCGCCTCACGCGAAATCATAGCCGCGACGGACACGGAGCGGTCCAGTCTCTGACGGCTCGTTGCTTGCGGTGGCACGAACTCGGGAGCCACCGGGCCAGGTCCGGCTTGAACACTGGACCGCTCGTTATCACTCGCGGCCATGAGGCATCGTTCGTTGCTCAGGCGGCTCACGTGAAATCATAGCCGCGAGGGACACGGAGCGGTCTTTGGGGAGCCCGCGGCCAGGCGGCCGGCCACGTCGGTGCCCACTCAC
>JANXYE010000667.1 GCA_025350285.1 Chloroflexota bacterium | reverse complement strand
TCCGGTGCGCTACAAGGTCACAGCGTTCGTGCTCGCCGCCATCCGTTTGTCGGCTCCGGCAGGATGCAAACCACCAGGGCCGTCCGACGGCGTCGCCGAAGCTAGAAGCTAGGGCTAGCAGCTTGTGGCCAACGGCTAACGGCCAACGGCGGCCCGCAGGCCATTCGCCAATGGACGCTCCACGCGCCAGAATGCGCCCACCACTCGGAGGTGCCACCATGGCCCAGGTTCCCGGCTACAAGCTCATCGTCGATCAACTCAAGCGCGAAGGCGTCGATACCATCTTCTACATCATGGGCGGACCGATTATCGACCTCGCCGGGGCCTGCCAGGACGCTGGCATCCGCACCATCGATGTACGGCACGAGCAGGCCGCGGCGATGGCCGCACACGCCTATGCCCGGGCAACGGGCCGGCCCGGGGTCTGCATGGCGGCTTCCGGCCCGGCCGCCACGAACCTGCTGACGGGCATCGCCAACGCCTACACCGATTGCGCCCCCGTGATCGCCCTCGGCGGCGCGGCACCGACCTCGCAATTCGGTATGGATGCCTTCCAGGAGTTCGACCAGGTGTCCTGCTTCAAGTCGGTCACGCGCTGGGCCGAACGCGCCCTGCACAGTGCGCGCCTGCCCGAGCTCATCAACCGCTGCTTCCGCGAAGCGATGGGCGCTAAGCCCGGGCCCGTCTACCTCGACCTCCCCGGCGACGTGCTCTACAAGCGCGTCGAGGACACCGAGGTCTACTATCCGCCGGCCTATGAGCGCACAGCCCTGCCCGGCGACCCGGCCGCCGTGAACCGCGCCCTCGACATCCTCCGCAAGGCCGAGCGCCCGATCGTCATCGGCGGCAGCGGCGCCGCCTGGGCCGGGGCCGACCGGGAAATGCAGGAGTTCGTCGAACGCACCGGCATCCCCTTCTGGACCACGCCCCAGTCGCGCGGATTGATCCCCGAAGACCACGACCTTTCCTTTCTCGGCGCCCGTTCGGCCGGTTTCTCGGAGGCGGACGCCGTGCTGCTCGTCGGCACGCGGATGAACTTCATCATCGGCTTCGGCGCATCCCCGCGCTTCGCGGCCGACGTCAAGTTCATCATGATTAACTCAGACGCGGCCGAGGTTGGGCACAACCGGCCGGTCGAAATGGGCATCGTCGGCGACGCCCGGCGCGTCCTGGAACAGCTCAACGCCGGCCTCGACGGCTTCCCCAACAAACGCGATTCCCCCTGGGTGGACCACCTGCGGCAGGTCGATGCGGCCCGGCGCGACCAAACCGAAGCGCAAATCGCGAACAACTCCATGCCAATGCACCCGCTTCGCCTCTGTGGCGAAGTCCGCGACGCCGTCAAGCGCGACGCGATCATCGTCGAAGACGGCCACGAGATCATGAACTTCGCACGCCAGAGCATCCCGAGCTTCGTCCCCCGCGGCCGCATCAACGCCGGCCCGAATGGTTGTATGGGCGTCGGATTGCCGGCTGCCGTGGGCGCCGCCGCCGCGAATCCTGGCCGGCAGGTGGTCCTCGTCGGCGGCGACGGCAGCTTCGGTATGAATATCCAGGAAATCGACACGGCCGTCCGCCACAAGCTCCCGGTCGTCTGTGTGATCTCCCACAACGGTGGCTGGACCGGTGCGATCCGCGACCGCAAGGTCCCAGGCCGAGACCTCCTGATGACACGCTACGATGAGGTCGCGAAGGCGTTCGGCGCCCACGGCGAGTACGTTGAGCGCCCGGAAGACCTGCGTGCGGCCCTCGAACGGGCGCTCAACTGCGGCGGCCCGGCCGTCGTGAACGTCGTCGTGGACCCATACGCGCGGGCAACGACGCAAGCCTTCGGCAGCTACAGCTCGAAGCTGAGCTGACGATGGAAACCACACCGCTGGACTCGCTATCGCTGGTTGCCGGAAAACTCATCGCAGCGCGCTACTCGTGGATGATGGTTGGCTCGGTGGCCGGCTTTCTCTACGGCCGCATTCGGGCGACTGCCGACATGGACCTGGTACTCGACTGTCGAGGGCTCGACGCAGCGGCGCTTTCGAGCGTTTTCGAACCTGAATACATGCTCGATTCGGAGATGGTCCGCGATTCGGTGGAGCGACAGATGATGTTCAACGCGTTGCCTCTGCAAGGCGGGTTCAAAGTTGATATCGCTCCGCTTGCCGCTCATCCGTTTGACCGAAGCGCATTCGCGCGGCGCCGTGAAGTGGGGTGGCACGGAGTGACTGTTCCCACCATTTCACCCGACGACCTTGTACTCTCCAAGCTTCGGTGGGCGAAGGACTCTCTCTCTGATCGGCAACTCGGCGACGTGCACGCTATAATGGCGATGGGACTCGTGGACGAAGATGACAAGTATTTCCGCGACTGGATCGGCCGCCTCGACCTCTCAAGCGCACTGGAGGCCAGTCGTGCCTCGCGATACGACGCCTGAGGCTGCTGCGTGGATGCACGCGCGATTGGCCGCCCGAACGCGTGCCGACCGCCTCGACGACGGTCTGGCCTGGTGCGAGCAGATGCAGGGGTTGCGCAGGGCGTACATCGGATCCCGCCACCCCGGCGCTTCCGAATCCGAAATCCTCGCCCTCTGGACCGAGGAGACGTTCCGGGGCCGAGTGGATGACGGCCTCCTCGCCCGCGCTTGCGCCGAAATTCGCCGCCGCGGCGAAGCCGGAGCCCTCCCGGAAGCCTGACCCATTGCGCCCGTTCGTCTCATCGCTCAGGATACTGGCCAGACGTCCAACTTCCTGGAGGACAGCCCGTGGCCAGCACGATGACCCGCCCCGAGACCAAACCCGCTCCCGTCGTCCCGCGTGGGGTCGATCCAAGGGAGTTTGATGGCGACGAGTTTCGCCAGGATCCCTTCCCGCTCTACAAGCGGCTGCGCGACTACTACCCCGCGTACCATGACCTCTTCCACAACCGCTGGGTGATCAGCCGGTATGAAGACGTCGTCGCCATCTTCCAGGACAACGAACGGTTCGACCGTGCCGTCTACAAGCCAGATGGCCCGTACCAATTTGGGACCGAGTCGGTCTTCGGGCCGAACATCCTGGAGTACGGCAACGGGCCGCGACATCGCTGGATCCGCAACGTCGTGGCCGACCAATTCGTCGGCAATCGTCTCCAGGCGTTTCTCCCGGTTATCGAACGCGTGGCGGCCGAACAGATCGAACGGTTTAGCCGCCAAAGCGCCCAGGACGTCGATGCCGGCTTGACGGCCGTCAAGACAATCAACCTGGTCACGCAGTTTTCGAACCAGTATCCGGTGCGGGTCATTTCGAACATGCTCGGCCTGCCGCGCTCCGATGAAGAGCAGTTCGTCGATTGGTACCAGGCGCTGATCGCCGGGCTCGGCTTCGGCGGCGAGTTCTTCCTCCGCGGCATGCAGGCGCGCAACGACATGTTCGAGTATCTCGATCCGCTCATCCGCGAGCGCGCCGCCTCGCCCAAGGAGGATCTCATCTCGCGCATCGTGGGCGCGGAACTCGACGGCGAGCGCATGAACGTGGACCAGGTCAAGGGCTTCATCTGCCTCCTGCTCGCGGCCGGCGGCGACACCACGGACAAGGCCATCTCAAACATGTGGTACCACATGCTCTACACGCGACCAGACCAGTTCGAAGACGTGAAGCGGGATCCGGACCTGTGGGATCGCGTGTTCACCGAGATGATGCGCTTCGATCCCGTGGTCCATACGCAGGGGCGGCATACCACCTGCGAAGTCGAACTTCACGGCAAGGTGATCCCGGAACGGGCATCAATCATCCTCTCCCTCGGCGCAGGCAACCGCGACGAGCGCGTCTTCAAGGACCCGGACACGTTCGACATCTATCGCGACGACCTCCATTTCGGGCGCGAGCTTCGCTCCGGGCGGTACGCCGACGGCAAGGCCGGGCACCTCGGGTTCGGCATGGGCCAGCACTTCTGCATGGGCTACCAGATGGCCCGCCAGGAGGCCGTCCTCGCCTGCAAGATGCTGATGGCCGCGATGCCGGACTCCCGGCCCGGGTTTGCGACGCACGAAGGCGTCACCTCACCCGTCACTGGTTCAGGGGGCTTTCGCTCACCGCGGGAGCTGTTCGTCGAGTTCGGGCCGCGTTAGCACGGTGACTACTGGCGCTTGTGTTCGATGGACCGCACGCTACCTTGGGACACCCGGGACTCCCGGGCACGAGGGGCGCCATGCCACACCTTTCTGAAGAACAACTGCGGGTGCGGGGCTACATCCAGTCCCAGGCCGCGAAACTCAGCGTCCCGCAAATCATCGAGAAGGTACGGACGGACAGCGCGGCGCTGCGCGATGCCGCCTCCGCGGCGGCAGCCATCGACTCCACTCGCAGGCCGGGCTCGGAGCACTGGAGCGTAAACGAGGTCCTCGCACACCTCACCGACACATGCGCCCGCGTTAACGGAGGCATTCTCGGCGCGATCCGCCACGGCGAGCCGGCCAGCGCGCTCGAAGACCGGCTGCAGGAGACGAACATGGTCCGCTCGCCGATAGAGTGGTGGGAGTTACTTTCGTCCGGCCGAGAGGAGCTCTTTGCCCAGCTCGGCGACGTGACCGGTACTGAGAACCTGGACGTGACCTGGAATCACGCCTTCTTCGGCGACCTGAACTGGCGCGAATGGCTCCTCTTTCTGCGCCTGCACGACGGAGACCACGCGCGCCAGATCCAGGGCATCGTGGCGGCCCTGGCGTGAAAGCCTGGGGGGACGTGGTAGGATGCGAGAGATGCCGACCACCCTGACGAGAGAGAAGCTACCCATTAGCGATGCTCAAGCGGCTGAGGCGCTGGCGATCGCCGAAGATGTCTGCGCCTCGCTCGGCATCATCGCGGAGCTAAAGGTTGTCCCGTACGACGATCCAGACCTCACCCCTGGGCGTGTCGCATTGCTCGAAGTGCACATTGATGATGACGTGCCGATTCCAACGTACTTGGACCTGATTTCGCGCCTCGGCAGCACGCTCCGCACGCGCGGACTCGAATGGCCCAACGTCCCGTTCGAAGCCGTCGTGCTCTAGCCTTGTCCACGCCGCAAGAACTCCTGAACTTCGCCGCTGAAATGGCGACAGACACGCGGGAGGTCGCTCGACGAGCCGCCTCCTCGCGGGCGTACTACGCCGCCTTTTGGCATCTTCGGGTGGTCGCGATTTCTCGATTCGGTCCGCTCGAAGCCTCCGGATCGCAGGTTCACGGCGAGCTACAGAGTGTGATTCGACTATGGGACGAAGAACTCGCGAACAAGCTCAAAGAACTGCGGATTGTCCGAAACGTCGCGGACTACATGGCTGCCGTGCCGTTTCCCGTCGCAAGAGCCGTACGATCCGTGGCGACGGCCCGGGAGGTTCTTTCCGCGCGTTGACCGCTAGCCCTCGCGATCCACGTCCTTCACCAACTCGACGAACCTCCCCAGCGTCGCCAGCCGCCCCGCGAAGCCCTCGCCCTCGGGTTCGACCCGGATAGTCGTCACGCCGGCCTCGCGGTAGGCGCGGATGCGGTCCTTCACCATCGCCTCTGTCCCGAGCATGTTCGTTTGCAGAATCATCTCATCGGGGACAAGGGCGGCGGCCTCTTCACGCCGGCCTTCCAGGTAGATGCGCTGCACTTCCTGAACTAACCCGGCGTAGCCCGCCCGCTGGAACGCCTGGTTGTAGAAATTGTGCTGGCGGCTGCCCATGGCGCCGAGCGTGAACGCCAGCCCGGGCTTTCGTGGAGCAATCAGCTTCTCGAGATCGTCCCCGAACGCACAGACGCCGCCGGCCATCAGGTCGAACTCGCTCATGCTCCGCCCGGCTTTCGCCGCCCCCGCCGCGATGTGGTTGAAGAACACGTCCGCGTGCTCGGGCATGAACGAGGTGCCAACCCATCCGTCCGCCAATTCGCCCGTGAGTTGGAGGCTCTTCGGGCTGAGGGTAGCGAGGTAGACCGGGATACCCGGATGGGGCTTCGCCGCTGAGCGGATCGCTTTGCCTTCGCCTCCGGGACGCGGGAGCCGGTAGAGTTCGCCTTCGTAGGCCAGCTTCGCGCCGCTGATGGCGATCTTTAAAATCTCGATGACCTCCCGCAGCCGCTGAACCGTGCTCCCGAATTGCTGCCCGTGCCACCCTTCAACGACCTGCGGCCCGCTCGCCCCAAGGCCGAGCAGGAACCGGTCGCCGGACATCTGTGCAAGCGTCAGGGCCGTCATCGCCGTCATCGCTGGCGTTCGCCCGCTGATCTGCATGATCCCGGCGCCGAGCTTGATCGTCTTGGTTCGAGCGGCCATGAAGGCAAGCGGCGTCGCCGCATCATGGCCCCACGATTCCGCCGACCAGACGCTGTAGACGCCGAGCCGCTCGGCTTCCTGGACAAAATCGGCCGCCCGTTCGAAGTCTTCGTTGGCAATCCCGAGCCCGATAGCTACCCGCATCACTGCACCGCCGATCGTTCGAGCGCATCATGCCGCGCCCGGAGCGACCGGTATACTGCGGCACTATCACCCAGCCGGAGAGGCCCATGCCCAGCCCAGAGACCCGCTCACGCTTCCGCGCCGAAGACCTGCGCGCCTTCACCGCCGCCGTTTTCGTCCACTTCGGCGTCCCGGCCGAGGACGCCGAAATCGCCGCCGAAGTCCTGGTCGATGCTGACCTCGCCGGAATCGAATCCCACGGTATCGCCCACCTTGGCGCCCATCGCGGGTACGCACCGGGCCTGAGGACTGGGATCGTGAACCCGCGCCCGCACGTTCGGATTCTTCGCGATAGCCCCGTGGCCGCTACCTGGGACGCGGACGCTGGGCTCGGCGTGCTGACTTCGAAGAACGCCATGGACGCGTGTATCGCCAAGGCACAGGCCACCGGGATCGGGATGATCACCGTCACCAACGGGCGCCACTTCGGCGCCGCGGGCTACTACGCGCACATGGCAGCAAAGCACGACCTCATCGGCATGGCGATGTGCAACGTACCTCCAATCGCCGTTGCCGCTGGCGGCCGCGACCGGGTCTACGGCACGAACCCCATCGCCTTTGGCGCGCCGATCGAGGGGCAGGCTCCGTTTCTGTTGGATATCGCTACAACTGCCGTGGCCGGTGGCAAGCTGGAAATCGCGATGCGCCAGGGCAAACCGATCCCGGCCGGCTGGGCGGTGGACGCTGAGGGGAACGATGCGACGAACCCGCGTGCTCTGGCGGCGGGTGGCGCGCTCCTGCCGCTCGGATCGCGGCTCGAAACGAGTTCGCACAAGGGCTATGGCCTCGGGCTCATGGTGGACATTCTCACCGGTGTCCTTTCAGGGCTCGGTTCTGGCCTGTTCATGGACCGCCCAACGCTCGTTCAGGCGCACTGGTTCGCGGCGTGGCGCATCGACGCTTTCCGCGACCTCGCCGAGTTCAAGGCCGATATGGCCCGCCTCGTCGATGCTATCCGCGCCACCCGCCCTGAACCCGGCCGCGAAGCGGTGTTGATCCCGGGCGACCTCGAACATCGCGCCCGCGACGAACGCGAAGCCCACGGCATCCCGCTGGACTCGGAAACGATCGACCAACTCAGCGCACTCAGCGCGGAGGCCGGCACAGCGTGGCCGCACGCCCTCTAGCGTCACCGGAATCCTCGGCGCCTGGGAGCCGGCAATCGAGCGTCATCCCTTCGCTCGGGGCCGCCGTCGCGGATGCGACCACGGCCGGACCACCAGCCAGTTGGCGCGCGTACGCAGCCCAGATCGCGGGAGTCCCGGCATAGGACGCGGTCAATTCGTAAGCGGGCGGGAGCGGCGCCGGGAGCGCGGCCGAGTAGTTCCCGAACCCGTTGGTGGTCGCCTTGACGGTGGTCAGCGGTGCTTCCAACGGCACTGTCGGGCGCCGTTCGCCCGAGGCGACGGCGAACATCACGGCGAAGTAGCCGCTGCCAATCGACGAGGGAGCGACATTCGCCGAGAAGGTGACCTGGTACGTTTTCCCAGGGCTCACCGCGAACACCGTGGAGTTGAGGCCGCCCGCCTGGCTGGGCCCAACGCTCGCGCGCAACATTGTCCCGGCGCCGCGGTCGCTGGGCGCCGTCGTAATAGCGATGTCTCCAAACGTGCCCCAGGAATTCAGGCCGTCAGAAAAGACCGGGTTCGGCACTTTGTTCGCACCGTTCGACTCCTGATATCGTGCTTCATAGAGCGAAAACTCGCCCACCCCGTTGCAACCGCATTCGATGTTCATGCGGACGCCGAGGGCCGCACCTGTAGCGTCGGGCGGTACGGTCCCGATGATCGTGTACTCGTAGTACCTGCCGGGGCCATCGAGCGGCTTGATTGAGACGTTCACCGTTTGGCTCGAAAACGCCCTGTAGCCGAGGAATTGGTTCTGCTTCTTCAGCACCCCAGTCGCGGTCGAACCGGAGAGCCCCAGCGTCAGCGCCGTCCGCGGATTAAAGTAGCGGACTATCAGGTTGGCGAAGCTGGAGGTACTCGCGTCCGGCATGGTGCGTTGCGGAAACTTGTGCCAAGACTGGAAGACGGCGTGGCTGGGCGAGCCCTGCCCGAGCGTTTCATACACGGCCATGTGTTCGGCCGCGTGCTGCAACCAGGCCACATCAAGCGTATCGTCGGGATTGCCGAAGTAGATCATCCCGAAGGGGATCCCACGGTTCTCGGCCTCTGTTTCCATGCTCCGGGCGCGCTGCGGCCAGTCTGTCCTGCGTTGCCAATCGGCATCCCAGTGGATGAACGCCAAGGGGCCCCCGGTCGCGGCCGCGAACGCGTCGGCAAACGCGGCTACAGACGCGACCGGCGTCCAGTCAGCCTCAGTCGAGCCAAACTTCACGGACGGGTAGACCGCTCGGACGGCCGCAACGTACGTTGCGACGCGGCTTGCGACCTCGATGGGCGTCCAACGACAGGCGTTGGGGCCATCGTAGGCTGTCCCGAACGAGACTGGCTCCGCCAGTACGACCAAGGCGACGGCGCCCGTCGCATCCTTGACGTTCTTGAGTGCCTTGAGCGTGTTTGCTGCCGGATCGGGCTGGAAACCCTCGACGCCAAGTCCGCAGGTGGCGTCCGGCGTCAGAGCCGAGGATTCGACGGCAATCCGCATCCCGCGGCGGGCCAGGTCTCTGACCTCCGTCCGCAGGTCGGCGGCGGACACGTTCAGGAGCCAGTTCTGATAGAACTGGAAAACACCCGTACGCGACGAGGCAGTCGCCCAACTCGCTCTGGGCGTGAAGAGGTTCTTGAAATCGACCGATCCGAAGCTGGCCTGCCACGGGGCTCCGACCATGCCGTACGGATACGGCGCGAACCAGACTTCCTGGCTGGGAGCGGCCTCCGCCGTGCTTACTTCCGGACGCCCTGGCGATGGCAGGACCGCCAGCCCAGCAAGAATCACGGCTAACGCCAGCGCCAGCAGGTGTGCAGGTCGCACGCACAGTCGATGCATTTCCGTACCTTCTTCCAATTGGAGAATCGGTTACTCCCGTAGGCTCGCGCAGGATACACCAGGCTGGCTGATGGAGTGGCCGTCGGATTTTGACAGAGGCCTCGATCATGGCGCGGAGACAACGAACCGGTCGTTGTGCCCCGCGGCCAGGGATTGCCATCGCGAATCAAGAAGCACCCAGGCGGCAATCCCGGCTGCCACGGATACGGAGCGGTTCAGTCTCCAGTTCCTAATCGCCCACGCGGCTACGCTGGTATCCGTCGGGGGGCGAAGGAACGGGTCGAT
>JANXYE010000619.1 GCA_025350285.1 Chloroflexota bacterium | reverse complement strand
GCCCATGCCGACGGCGAGCGGGAGGTGCGCGCCGACGATGGCGTAGCCGCCCAGGAAGCCGATAGTCGTGTCGTACAGGTGCATCGAACCGCCGCGCCCACCAGAGACCCCTCCGGAACGGCCAAACAGTTCGGCCATCACGCGGTTCGGGTCCATCCCCTTGGCGATCGCGTGGCCATGGTCCCGGTAGTGGGTGAAGACTTTGTCGCCTGGTTCGAGGGCGCCGATGGCGCCGACGGCGCAGGCCTCCTGGCCCGTGTACAGATGCAAGAACCCCCGAACCTTGCCGCGGGTGTACATTTCGCCCGCCTTCTCTTCAAAGCGGCGGATGAACATCATCTGGTAGAGGAAGTCCTGGAGCTGGCCGGGCCCGGGGCTTTCACCAACGGGAGCGGATTCGACCGGAGCGAGTGTGGCCACGAGACCTCCAGAAGAGATGTGAGCGGGCCGGAGCCCGGGACGAGTTATAGTCAAAGCCTAGACTACCATAGTCCGGACCGGGGAGATGTTAACGCCTTGTTGCGGAGCAAACGAAGCGCCAGCGCCCTGCGGCACGGCTCCCAACAGATATAGTGCGATGAGAATGCCCGGGAGTCGAACACCATGCGCATGAGAAAAGACGGCGAAATCACGATCCCGCCGGCAATCCGCGAGAAGCTGGGATTGGGCGAAGGAAGCGACCTCGACGTTGAAGTCGAGGGCGATTGCATCAAGCTGCGCCTCGCCGAGTTGCCGAAGGATCGATCCGGCCCGGGCTGGGAACTGGTGGAGCGTCTCATGGCCGCTGGCGTCGGGAAGATGGATATGACCACGGACGAAGTCATGAGAATGACCCGGGGCGAAGATTGATTCTGTTTCTGATAGATTCCAACGTGATCATCGACATCCTTACGCAGGATCCGGCGTGGTGGCTGTGGTCCGTCGAAGCGCTCGCCCGAGTTCGAAGCATCGGGCGCGTGGCCATCAACCCCATCATCTACGCCGAAGTCAGCGCAGGATTCAGCGATCCATCGGGCCTGGCGCGAGCGCTCCCGGCGGTAGATTACGCGCGCCTCGACCTTCCATGGGAGGCTGCTCCTGTAGCGGGCCGCGCATATCGAGCGTACCGCCGCGCTGGAGGAACCCGACGTTCGCCGCTTCCGGACTTCTACATCGGCGCCCACGCCGAGGTCTCCGGGCTCACCCTCGTCACCCGCGACGCGGCCCGCTATCGCACGTACTTCCCCAGCGTCACCCTCGTAGCGCCTTAGCCCGCCGCTGCTCCGGCTTCGTACTCTCGCGCTTCCAACCTGCGGGTGGCCGGCGTCTCCTGCCCGGCGATTGCCGAATCGGCGCCGCGAAGACTACGGCTGAGCAGAAAGAACGCTCCCGCCAGCACGAGCATCAGGGCGGATGCCCCGGCAACAGCCACTGGCGCTCCCCAGGCCTGCGCCGCCGCGCTCACCGGCACCGTGCCCAGCGGCGTGAGCCCGAACGTCATCATCATCAGGCTCATGACCCGCCCGCGAACCGCATCCGGGATGAGCAACTGGATGGCCGTGCTGTTCACCGTGGTGAAGATGCTGGCGAAGACGTCGGAAATCAGCACGAGCGGGAGGGCAAGCAGGAACCACGGGCTGATCGCGAACAGGAACAGCGTCCCGCCGAAGGCAAGCAGAGTCGAAAGCATGATGCGCACCCTGCGCTTCGAATCGCCGCGCCAGGCGACGAACACCGACCCGAGGATGCCGCCGAACCCGGCCGCCGCCTGGAGGATTCCGAGCCCCGTCGAACCGACGTCCCACACGTCCTCGGCGAAGACGACAAGGAGCGTCTGGAACGGCATAGCGAGCAGGATAGGGACGATGCTGAGCGCCATCAGCGCGCGCACCGGCTTGTCCGACCACACGTACCGGAAGCCATCCGTCAGGTCGCCCATGACGGATTTCGGCTCGCGGTCCGGGTCTGGATAGGAGGGCGAGACGCGGGACATTGCCGCGAGGGCCGTGAAGTAGAGGATGAGCGCCAGTCCGTAGGTCCACTGCACGCCGATGAACGAAAGGAGGAAGCCCGCGAACACCGGCCCGGCCACCCTGGCTGCGTTCATGCCGCCCATCTGCAGGGCCATCGCGTTCCCGAGGCCGTCGCGCCCGACAATGTTCACCACGATCGCCTGGCGAGCGGGCATGATGAACGGGAAAATCACGCCCATCAGGAAGACGGTGGCGAGCAGGTGCCAGAGTTCGAGTTGTTCCGTGATCAGCATCGAGAGGATGAAGAGCTCGCTGACGATGAGGAACGCCTGCCCCACGAGGATCAGCTTGCGCTTCTCGACGCGATCGGCCACGACACCACCGAACGGCGAGATCAGGAGCATCGGGATAGCCACCGCGAGGTTCACCATGCCGAGCGCGAAGGCACTGTCTGTGAGCTTGAAGGCAAGGTAGGAGCGGACGATGAACTGGCCGTTCATGGCGAAGAAGAAGGCCATGTTGCTCGCGAAGATCCAGCGAAACTGGCCGTAGCCGAGCGAGGCCGTCGCGGCACGCCAGCCCGCCTGCCGCGGGACCGCTTCGTATTCGCGGACAGTGGCCATTCCCCCACCCTACACCACGCCCACGCCACCCGTCAGCGGTCTTCGGCTGGCTGGCCAAATTTCATAAGGTCGGGGCGAAGTATCGGGACCCCGCGTCAGGCCATCGACATCGCGAGATTGATGAGCGTGCGCACGCTGTAGCCGCTGGCGCCTTTCGAGACCCAGCCGCGGTCGGCGGACATCATGTCCACCCCCGCGATATCGAGGTGGACCCAGGGGGTGTCCCCCACGAACGGTTCGAGGAACTTGGCCCCCACGATTGCGCCGGCGCCGCGCGTGCCGCCGGTGTTTTTGATGTCGGCGATGTCGCTCTTCACGAAGTCGTCATAGTCCTTCCACATGGGCAGGCGCCAGGTCTTTTCGCCGGCCGCGGCGGCCGCCGCTTCGAGCTTCGAGGCCAGGCCGTCGTTGTTCGTGAACAAGGCGTAGCAGACATCCCCGAGAGCCGTCGTGACCGCTCCCGTGAGGGTCGCGACATCGACGATGTTCCGCGCGCCGAGTTCCTTCGCGTAGCAGATGGCGTCG
>JANXYE010000616.1 GCA_025350285.1 Chloroflexota bacterium | reverse complement strand
CAGCGTGAGCATCGTGGCGCCGTTGGCGAGGAGAACGACCTCGCCATCAGCGCAGGGGAAGCAGAGTTTCAGAACGATCACGCTCAGGTCGAGGAGGGTGCCGTTGCGTTCGATGTTCTTGCCTTGCACCGAATGGGCGATCATCGCGTTCAGCCCGGTCCAGAAAACGCTCGCCTGGACCGAGAGATCGACGAACTGGCCCTCGCCGGTGGCCAGGCGCTGGTGATGAGCGACCAACGCCGCGAGCGCGCTTTGGGCGGCGGCGTGCAGCCACGCCTGTGGCACGGAGATGCGTACCGGTGCGCGGTCGGAGTCGCCGTTGACGGCCATCATGCCGCCCATCGCAGCGAGGGTGAGGTCCGTCGAGAGGTGGTTCGCGTACGGCCCGTCCTGCCCGAATGGCGAAGTGGCGACATAGACGAGGTTCGGGTTCACGGCCCGAAGCGCTTCCCAACCGAGTCCGGCCGAACGCATCACGCCCGGGCCGGCGTTCTCCAGAAGGAAGTCCGCGCCTCGCACGAGTTCGAGGAAGGCTTCGCGGCCGGACGGCGCCGCGAGGTCAAGCGTCACGCTCCGCTTGTTCCTGTTGAACACATGGAATCGCGCGGAGGAGAGTTTCCGTGGCGCGCCCGGGATGAGCGGCTCGGCCCAGCGGTCTGGCGCACCGCCGAGCGGCTCGATACGCACCACGTCTGCGCCGAGGTCCGCCAGGATCATCGGGCCGAGCGCGGCGCGATCGTTGGTCAGGTCGAGAACACGGTACGGGCTGAGCATGGGGAGCCTCCTCGGCCGCGCCGAAGCGGGCAGCGGAATCATGCGTCCAAGGCACCCGATCCGCCACCATTGGCCGGGCGGCGGGCCACGAAACACATTCTTCACGCCACGCCACGCGGGGCGTATGGCCACAAACGTGAAACGCTTCACAATAGGCGTCACGGCCCCATCCGCTAAGGAGATTCGCGTGACCCCTGATGAGATCAAGAGCTTCTCGAAAGAAAACAACATCCGCTTTGTGGATGTCAAGTTCGTCGATCTGTTCGGCCAGTGGCAGCACCTTACGCGGCCAATTCACGAACTGAACGAATGGACGGTCGTGGAGAATTCGCCCTGGGCCAACGGCTACGGCTTCGATGGCTCCTCCATCCGCGGGTTCCAGAAAATCGAAGAGTCGGACATGCTGTTGGTGCCGGACCCAAGCACCGCGCTGATCGACCCCTTCATCCAGAGCCCAACCCTCTCCGTGATCGCAGACGTCCAGGACCCTGTGACCCGCCGCCGCTACTCGCGTGACCCCCGCTACGTCGCTCAGAAAGCTGAGCAGTACGTGAAGGACGCCGGTGTCGGCGACACGGTCTACATCGGCCCGGAGCTCGAGTTCTTCGTCTTCGATGAAGTCCGCTTTGGCGGCGACCAGCACAGCGCCTTTTACAACGTCGATAGCGACGAAGGCATCTGGAATAGTGGCGCCGAGACAACCCTTCGCGGCGACCTCAACCAGGGCTACCGTCCGCGCTACAAGGAAGGCTACTTCCCCGTCAGCCCGCACGATACGCAGACCGACATCCGCAACGAGATGGTCGAGATCATGGAAGCCTGCGGCATCCCGATCGAACTCCACCACCACGAAGTCGCGACCGCCGGCCAGGGCGAGATCGACATGCGTTTCGACACGCTCACGAAAATGGGCGACAAGGCGTTGCTTTACAAGTACATCGTGAAGAACGTCGCGAAGCGCCACGGCAAGGTCGCGACGTTCATGCCGAAGCCGCTCTTCCAGGACAACGGATCGGGCATGCACACCCACCTCTCGATCTGGCAGGACGGGGCAAACCTGTTCGCCGGCAGCGAATACGCGGGCGTCAGCAAGATGTGCCTGCACTACATCGCTGGCCTCATCAGACACGGCAAGGCGCTGATGGCCATCTGCGCGCCGACCACGAACAGCTACAAGCGGCTCGTGCCCGGCTACGAGGCGCCCGTGAACCTCGTCTATAGCGCGCGCAACCGCTCGGCGGCCTGCCGCATCCCGCTCGTCAGCCCGGACCCCAAGCAGAAGCGCGTGGAGTTCCGCCCGCCCGACCCGGCCGGCAACCCGTATCTCACCTTCGCCGCCATCTTCATGGCCGGCATGGACGGGATCATGAACGAGTGGGACCCGGGCGAGCCGATGGACAAGACGAACCTCTTCGACCTCAGTGCCGAGGAGCTGAAGAGCGTCCCAACCGTCGCGACCTCCCTCGAAGGATCGCTCCAGGCACTGGAAGCGGACCATGACTTCCTTCTCAAAGGTGGCGTGTTCACGCCAGATCTTATCGAAACCTGGCTCGAGTGGAAGTACACGAACGACCACGACGCGGTGCGCCTGCGTCCCCACCCGCACGAGTTCCACCTCTACTTCGACGTGTGAGTCGTGTTGCTCTACGCGTGTAATTACGAGGGGATCGTCGAACCGACGATCCCCTCGTTCGATTCAACGTGCCGACGACGTCAGCGCCATGTGTACCGAATCGGATTGGCTGCGCCCCGCCGCCGGTACTCGTCCGGTACTCGCTTCCTGACGTACATCGCCCGCAAGTCTTCGGGCGCTTCGTGTCCGATAAATCCGAGTCGGCCCGGACGGCCCGCCCGGCCGGGGAAGTTCTCGACGGTGGCGTCGAGCCAAGCGTCGGCA
>JANXYE010000601.1 GCA_025350285.1 Chloroflexota bacterium | reverse complement strand
GATTGATGCCGTCAGGTCCAGCGAGAACGCGTACTGCCAGAGCGCACGGTAGGCGTCACTGTCCACGGCCATCAGCTCGGCCACGTGTACCGTGCTCTCCGGCAGACTCCGCGCCGACCAGTGATCCTTAATGCGATAACGGATGTACCCGCGCGGTTCGCCATCCACCTCGTAGTTCACGTAGCGGTTTTCGGTCATCCCGTTGCGCCAGCTCACCGGGTCATCGAACACCCGCGTCCGCCACCACGCCGCGCTCCGTGGCATCATCCCCGGCGTCACCGCCCGCACCTGGTCCCAGAGCGCGGGCCACTGCTCGCGAACCTCGTCCGCCATCACCATCCGCATTCGCCCGAGCGCCGGCGGTCCGTCCACGAGCTTCGCATGCGACTTATCGATCTTGAAGTCGCAGATCTGCGCCGCCATCCCGTAGCCGTAGCGCCCGTAGATGATGCTCTCAGACGCCCACAGTGCCGACATCACCTCGCCCCGCGACCGGCAGTCATCGAGGTGGCGGCCGATCATGCTGCTCAAGATTCCCTGCCGCCGGTGCGTCGAAAGCACCGAGACCATCGTCAGGCCTCCAACCGGCGCGTGGCCGCCGGGCGTGCCCATGTCCGCATAAGTGAAAGCGCCCGCCGTCCCGACGATCTCGTCGCCGTCGAACGCGCCCAGGCTGCGGTCGAATTCGAAGATCTGGCGGCGCATCGAGTCCACCATCTCAGGCTTGTAGTCGCGCCCGAAGACTATCGACTGGCAGCGGCTAAACGCCCCGAGCTCGTCGTCGCGAATCGGTCTGATTTCGATGGCCATTGTCGTTCCTCCGAATATGGAACGGCCATTGTGGCCGATGGGAGGGCGAGGGAGAATGGTGAACGCCCCGCACGAACATCCCACGCCTGACGCTCCTCGCGCCGCCCCGTCTGCTATCCTGATCACCATGGATACGGAACGATCGGCTGCCGCGAGCCTCTCTCCCGAAGAACACAAGGCGTATAAGCGTCGCGCTCTGGCGGCGCTCGATGATATCGCGGAACTACACCGCGAGATTTTAGAGCGGCGCGGCGGCGTGGTCATCGACGTTGACGCCGAGCTGGCCGAACTGCGAGGGCGAAGTGACGAGTCCAGCGCTCCCTGACACGTCGCTGCTCTCCCATGCGCTCATCCCCACGCAACAAACGGCCGAAGCCTCCGAAGCTTTGCGCCAGGCGCTGAACGACGACGTGGTGCTCTTCGCAACAGCCACCGTCATGGTGGAGTTCCTTTCGCTCCTTCGAAAGCTAACGAACAAAGGCACGCTCTCGACGCGAGAGTCGGATGTCATACGGCAACGGCTCTCAGCGACGATCGCGGCGTTTCTGCCGATCACCGAGCACGACGCGCATGCTGGCTACCTCGTCGCGGCGAGGCTCGGTCAGTCCGACACGTTCGACGCAACCGGCTACGTTCTGGCGCAGCGCCATGGCGTCGAATTCTGGGTGAGCGACCGGCGCTTCGCGAATTCCGCGAGCGCCGCTGGACTCACGGGTATCCGGCTCTTCGCGTGACTCAGCGACGGAGAATCGCGAAGGTCGCCCGTCCGATCGCGACCAACTCGCCGCCCGCCGAAAACACCTCCGCGTCGATCACCGCGGTTCGCCCGCCGCGCCTCCGGACGGTGGCCGTCGCCAGCAGCGTGCCCTGCGCCGCGGCGAGGAAGTGCACGCTCAGGTCGATCGTCGTGCGGCCTTCCTCGACCGTGAGCAGGGTGATCAGCGCGCAACTCGCCGTCGCGTCGATGAGCGACGAAACAACCCCGCCGTGCAGCGTGCCATCGCCCATCCCACCCGAGCGCCCGAACTCGGGCCGTGGCGCAAGCCGCACGCTCGCCGTCCCTTCGCCCGCATCGACCAGCTCGCAGCCCAGGTGGTCCCAGAACGGCGCGGGCTGCAAACGCCCAAGTACGGCCGCCTTCCGTTCGTCGCCGGTCACGAGTTCCGCGCTTTGAGCGACGCCACGATGGCCGGCAGCACCTGCCCCAGCGGCTCCCGCACGATGATGCTCGCGTGGCGGTCGTAGTCCGTCGCTTGCGCGTTGAGGATGACGAGCCTGCCGCCACGCTCCAGCGTGATCCCGGGCAGCGCCGCCGCCGGATAGACCGCGAGCGTCGTGCCGATCGCGAGAAAGAGGTCCGCCCGCTCGGCCTCCATCTGCGCGCGCTCAAGGTCATCCGGCACGAGCCCCTGCCCGAACGAAATAGTCGCCGACTTCAGGATTCCCCCGCATGAGCGGCAGGCCGGGTCTTCATCGCCAGTTCGGACGCGTGCCAGCACGCGTTCGATGGGTCCTCGGTCGGTGCAATTCATGCAACGAAACTCGTGCACCGTGCCGTGGATCTCGACGATTCGGTCCGCCGGGAAGCCGCCCTTCTGGTGGAGTCCGTCGATGTTCTGGGTGACGAGGAAGTGCAGGCGGCCCGTCGCCTCCAGTTCGGCCAGCGCGCGGTGGCCGTCGTTCGCGTCGGCCTGCCACAGCGGGCTTTCGAGGCGGTGCTTCCATGCGTTCACCCGAGCCTCGCGGCTGCCCATGTAGTGCTGGATGGTCGCGGCTTTCTCGGCCGCCGGGTCCTTCGTCCAGACGCCCTGCGGCCCGCGAAAGTCGGGTATGCCCGATTCGGTCGAGATGCCCGCGCCGCTGAGGGCAACGACGTAGCGGGCGCCGGCGAGAAGCTCCGCAACCTGTTCAATCTGGTCCATAGGCGCACAGCGTACGAATCGCGCGCTTCGCTCGCCAGAGCGGGGCCACATTCTGCTATATTTGGCCGACCGGCCAACAAGGCCCAGGAGACAGCACCATGACCCGCATCTCCCCCATCAAAGGGATGAGCGACTTCGGCCCCGAAGGCTTCGCCGGCATCTACATGCAGCGCCCCGAGCTCTGGCAGGCCTTCCGTTTCCACTACGGCATCCTCTGGGAGCACAGCACCCTGGACGCGATGACCAAGGATCTCTGCCGGATCAAGTCCGCCTTCCTCAACGGCTGCAAGATGTGCCAGGTCTCCCGCGCCAGCGTCGCCCGCGCCGAAGGCATGGACGAAGACATCGTGAGCAAGGTCCACTACTTCCGCGAATCCGACCTCCCTCTGAAGACGAAACTCGTGCTCGAATTCGCCGAGCGCTGGATTCTGGACCGCGCCTACACGATCGACGACACGCTCATCGACCAGATGAAGGAGCACTACACAGAGCCCCAGATCGTGGAGATCGCAATTGCCATGGGCAGCTTCGAGGCGTACCACAAGTTCAACAACGCCTTCGACGTGGACGCCCCGATCGAGGTCTTCGAAACCGGCCGCCCATCGGTCCCGGACGACATGCGCCAGCACCTCGAAGGTTTGGGAGTGCGGTAAGGGGCGCTACCACCGACACGGCCCCCGGTTCGGGGGAGAGGCAATCCACGGGCGTCGGAGCCAAACCATCAAGCGCTTAGGCGCTTTAGGGACTTGTCAACCGCGCACACGAACCATATGGTTCGTGCCATGGGTGCTGTTAGTGACTTCCTGTTCGCCCCTCCATCGGCCTTGTCGGGCATAGCGAGCGTGAGCGACCTCGGCGCGACCATGTTTATGTTCAACGAATCAGGCTCGGTTCAGCAAGCCGATTTCTTTGCGCTCCGACAGGATTGGCTCATGATCGGCAACGACATGAAGGCGGCTGTCGGAAAGCTACGGCGGGATGTAGCCAATGTCGAAGCGACCAACCAACCAGCGCGGTAAATCGCTACAGTCGGCTGCGACCCGTGCACCCGAGCCTCATATCCCGGATCAGCAGATCCGACGGATCGTGCAGGCTCAGTTCACTCAGATGTCGTATTCCGGGCCGTTTCCCTCCGTCCAGCGAAATGCGGGCCTACGAGGATATCTCGCCAGGATTCGCGGCTGAGGTCATCGCCCTCACTCGGACACAAATTGAACATCGTCAAGGCCTGGAGACCAAGGCGCTCGACGCGTCCGTCGAACAGGCCAGGCGAGGCCAGCATATCGCGGGCGTTGTGGCGTTGGCCGGGCTCCTCGTTGCAGGTGCAGTGGGTATTTGGGGAAACCCACTGGTTGGCGGCGCGGTGGCACTCTCAGACATCGCAGCCTTGGCCGGAACCTTCCTCTGGGGTTCGCGAAGCCAGCGCCAGGAGCGAGTAGAGCGGGCCAAGATCATGTCTGGCCACATCGATGAGGAATGAACGTCCGTTTCTCGTCTCGTGCGCGCTTACGCATCCAGTGAGGTGCAACTACGCGATGCCCGTTGTGTTCTGACCTTCGCGGCCGGGGAGGCCCGACGGTATGTAGTACGCGCAGTCGTAGGCATGCTCACGACGGCCACACGGTGCGAACTCAGCATTGATCGTCCGCGCGTACGATCAGGCTCGGTTGGTCGGGCTCCACGACGACGCCGTCCGCGTCGCGCGCGTCCAGGTTCCGCCCCCGAATCCAGCGGAGCACGTCCCGGCGAGCGACGAACAGGCCGTAGTCGATCGGCCTGTACTTGCCCGCTTCGTACAGTTCCCGCCGCGCCTGCGACGTTGTGATCGCCCGTTCGAACGAGAGAGGGTCCGTCGGCTTGTAGAAGCCCCGGCCGCCCATCGCCGCGAACCCGTTCGGCATATCTTTGAAGTGCGGGTTCACCTCACGCAGGGCGGGATCGAACACCCAGCCGATGCCGAGCATACCGTCGACCTGCTTGTTCACCAGCACCGTAGCCGCCACCTTTTCGGCGGCCACGTTGAACGGCTGGCGCAGAACCTCGCGATAGCCGCGCCACTGGTGCCGCCGCCAGTAGTTTCCTTTGCGGAAGTAGTCTCCGCGCAGATACGCGGCCAGCTTCAGCTTGAGCCCGAGCGGACTCGACTTCGCGGCGTAGCGCGGCGTCCAGCGTTCGATGCCGCCCGCGCGTCCCACCTCGCCGATGACGGCGACACGTGCAACCGCGATGTCCTTTTCGAAAAACTCTTCGTCCCAGTCGCTGAACACGCCGGCGGCTGTGTCGCGCAGGACGGCGGCGAGGCCGGTTTCGATGTCGGGCCAGGCGATTCGGGGAACGTTCAGGGGGACCGTGCGGGTGGGCAGCGTCGCGAGAGTTTCGTAGGTGAGCAGGCGGGCGTACGTCTCAGACCAGGCCCGGCCGTCGGTCCGGACGCGCGCGGCGATTGTTCGCAGGCCCTCGGACACGCCGTCAAGACCGGGTTTCCGGGCCGCGCGTTCGAGCGCGGATGTCGCCCAGGCAAGCGGCATCGCCGCGAGGAGCGCCCCCTGACCGTCACCCAGGTCCGCAAGAGCGGCCGCGAGCCGGATTCGAGCTTCCTCCGCCAGGGCCACAATCGCCGGCCGCTCGCCCCCTTTCAAGACATCGAACGCGCTTGGAGCACCGGCTTCAGCCACGCCCATAGGTTACACACGAACCGCGACGCCAGCGTAGCCACCCGCGCCACCCGGCCGTTGGACTTCGCGCCACCGCGGCCGACGCTCCCGGCACTACACGCCCCGGAGCCCGCCATGCCCTGTCGCCATCCCGCCGAAGAACTCCTCCCTGTCTACGACGGCACCGCCGTGGCCCGCGCCGACCGCCGAATCTGTGCCCTCTGCGGCGAACTCGTCTACGGAGCCCCCGCCACCCGGCGAATCGCCTGATCCCCGGCCAACCCCACCGCCTCGTAGGCGAGCCCCTCGGCAGCCCGTGCGTCTCCTCTGCCCATCCATATCGCCCAACGCCTACGTCTCTCTCCTACCCGGCACCGCGACTGCGCGGCGATCTGCGCTTTCGCGGGCCCAACGCCGAGATCTACCGGGAAGCGACCCGTGCCACCCTCTGCCGCTGCGGCCATTCCGCGCACAAACCGTTCTGCGATGCCACCCACCGCCGCATCGGCTTCCAGGCCGACTGACCCAACACCCCCAACGAAAGGCCACGCCATGACCGACTCGGAACTGCTCAAGCACATCCAGGAACTCGTCTCCGAGGAGCACGAGCTGCTCGAAAGCAGATCCGGCGAGCGCCTCCCCGCCGATGGCCACGCGCGCCTCAACGCCATCGAGGTCAGCCTCGACCAGTGCTGGGATCTGCTCCGCCAGCGCCGAGCCCTGCGCGAATTCGGCGCCAATCCCGAATCCGCCAGCGTCCGCGACGCAAGCACCGTCGAGCGCTACCAGCAGTAACCTCCCTCGCGAGCCCGGCTACCCGCGGCAGTACCGCGACCCGGGCGGCTGGAGTCGCGGCCCCCTGTGGCCGCTGGCGTAGCGGAGGCGCTTCTGCCGCCCCCGCCCGCCTACCAGCAGCAGTACCGCGACCTCATGGGAGCGGTCACCTTGCTCCCGCTCGCGGTCCGAGCGCACCACCTCGACTCGCAGGAGCCCGGGTTCGTCTGTGGACCCCGTGTCGCCCACGTCGGCCAGGGGTCGGCCGCCGAGGAACAGTCGTGCCGGCGAAAACTGACAGCGTCACACCCCGCCCGCCTACCAGCGCTCGAAGTGCATCCCATCGCCCACGGGCTTCCGCTTCAACTTCGTCAACTGCCGCACGGGCCGCCCAATCGGCAGCACCGCCGCCACGGCCACCTGTGCAGGGATACCAAGCAGCGCCTGCAACCGCGGTTCCTCGTGGATGGGCATCGTCGTCAGCGCCCCACCATACCCCTCGTTGCGCGCCGCCAGCAGGATGTTCCAGACCAACGGATAGATGCTCGCCCCGCTGATCACGCCGACGCGTTCGAGTTCCGAATCCACCGAAGCCACCACCCCGAGATCCACGCAGACGACCAGCACCACCGGCGCGGCCGCGTACGTGCCTACCAGCCCGGCCGGCGCCACGGTCGCCTCGATTGTCGCGGCATCAACCTTCGTCGGCACGATCGTGTTCCACGGATTCTCGCCCGCCCGCACCTGGGCCGCGTAGTGTTTCGCCGCCGGGATGGCCAGGTCGCCAATCGCCGACTTCGTCGCCGCGTCGCGCACGACGATGATGTGCCAGCCCTGGCGGTTTCCCCCGCTCGGCGCGAACCGCGCGTTCTCGATGATCCGCAGCAGCACCTCATCCGGCACCGGCTCATCCGTGAACTGCCGGGCGCTGAATGCGGACCGCATGACTTCGTAAAGTTCCATCAATCCTCCCGAACGCTACCGCCGGACGACAGCCGCCCGGACCTTCGCCCGGTCTCCCGCGAGCATAGCCGGGACATCGAGCCGCAACCCGGGGAAGACCTCGCTCCCAATCATCCCATCGGGATCCGGCTCGCGCTGAATGAACACACCATCGCGCAGCTGGAACCAGTTGATAACCTTCTCCTGCGTCTGCCAGACGATGTACTCAAGGACGCCGTTTCGCTCGTAGACATCCTTCTTCCAATGGAGGTCACGAGACGCGGACGTGTTGGAAATCTCGACAAGGAGTTCCGGCGCGCCTTTGATGTAGCCGTTTTCAAGCCGGTCAGGGGACACCCGGAACATCAAGGCATCCGGTTCGGGCTCGTTCCCAGCGTCGAGGATGAGGGTGACAGGGCCAGAGGCCTCGACCTCACCAGGCCAGAGGTCCGCGTACGTCTGAAGCCAGCTCCACATGGCGGACTGCTCTCGCGCATGTCCTTCGAGTTTCACCGGCGACGGCATAAACACCACTCCCTCGATAAGCTCGACCCTGCTCAGGCCTTCGGCCTGTTCGTAGAGCGCATGAAACTCCGGCTGAGTCATCACCGCGCCGTTCTCAAGGCCGGGTGGCAGCCCCCGGTGGAACGTCGTGTCCATATAGACCACGCCCTCGATCAGCTCGACATGGCGGAGCTCCTCGCACTGTTCGTAGAGCGCGTGGAACTCCGGCTGCGACATCGTCGCGCCATTCTCCAGCTTTGGCGGGATTCCCAAAATCACCATGGCCGACTCCTCATCCAGCGGTGCCTTCAGCATACCCCAAGCCGGGCGCCGGGTGACCCGCGCGGGTGCAAGGGGTGGTCGTCGGATTTTTGGGTAACTATCCCCTTACTGTACAAGCGAACAGGGGCATACTTCAAGTATAGGAGTTCGGCCATGCCCCCGGTGAATCGAAACGCTCCCGTCCGCGCCATGTCTTCGGAATCGGAATACTCGCTCATGGAGTTCATGGCCGAGTTCCCGGACGACGCCACCTGCCTTGATTTCCTGTGGCGTAACCGCTACTCCGAAGACGGCGAACATGCCGAGTGCCCGAAGTGCGAGACGGTTCGCGCGTTCAAGCGGTATGGCACGTCGCAGCAGCGACAGTCCTGGACGTGCGTCGCGTGCGGGCACCACCTGCACCCGACGGCGGGCACGATCTACCACAAGTCGTCCACGTCGCTGCATTTGTGGTTCTACGCGATGTACATGATGTCTAGCACCCGCTGCGGCATCTCCGCGAAGCAGATCGAGCGCGAGTTGGGCGTCA
>JANXYE010000581.1 GCA_025350285.1 Chloroflexota bacterium | reverse complement strand
GTCGGGTCGTTGATAAGGACGCGGATGTCCGGGTAGATGCTGTCGTAGCCGCCGCCGGGGCGAGGGGCGTCGTACGCCTGCCCGGCCCATTGGAACCAGTAGGCGTATCCAAAGAGGTCGCCGCCGGAGGAACGGACCGTGACCGTGCGGCCACGGCAGCAGAACGGCCCGATGGTGGCGCCGCTGTTCGCGGTCGCGTCCGCGGGCAGCGCGAAGCTCTCCTTCAGGAGGACAAGCGGCGGCGGTGTTGGGGTTGGAGTGGCCGCCGGCGTGGGCGTGACGGGTGGGGCGGGGTCCGCCGGGCGGGGAAGCGGGAATGGCAACAGTTCGCCCGGGTCAATCGCGGGGCGCGGCGCCGGTGTCGCCGTGGTGGGCGAACTGGGCGTTTTGGTCGCCGTTGGAGTCCACGTTTGGGTGGCCGTGGCGGCCGGCCGGGCCGTCGGAGGCGAGGTGGGCAAAGGCGTGGTCGCCGGGGGCGGGGTTGGTGATGCGGTGGGCGTGGGCGCTGGCTCAGGATCGGCCGGACGCGGCAGCGCCAGCGGCAGGAGTTCACCAGGATCGACGGCCGGCCGCGGAGCTGGCGTCGCCGTTGGTGGCACGGGCCTGGGGGAGGGCGTTGCTGTTGCGGGGACGGCGGTGGACGTGAACGTCGGCGTTGCCGTGGCCGTAGGTGTTGGCGTCGGAGGCGGCGGAGTGGGAGTCGGGCTCGGTGTAGGCGAGGGTTTCGCGGTGGGTGTGGACGTTGGCGTCCGTGTCGGGGTCAATGTCGCTGTCGAGGTGGGTGTCGGGGTCGTCCCGAGCGGTGCGGCCGTCGAGGTGGGCGTGGAACTCGCCGGAAGCGTTGGACCCGCGGCGCCGGAGGTGGGGGGCGCCGTGGCGCTTCCGGAGGCCGCGGCGGTGTTCGCGGCGGGCGTCGAGACCAGCGCCTGCGCGGTTCGCGTCCGCGAGAGGGGCGTATTCGTGGGAGCGGGCACGCCGTTTTTGTCCGCCTGGCGCGCCGTGGCGGTGGCAACAACGATCGCGCGGCTCGACGGGTTGACCTCGCTCGTGTCTTGCAGGCGGAGGGAGATGGCGACGCCGATAGCGGCGGCCGCGAGCGCCGTGGCGATAGCCGCCAGCGCGAGCAGCGGTTCGCGCCAGAGCCTGCCCGAGCGCTCGTCGTCGTCCACGTCACCAAACTAGCGATAAGCGCGCCATATGGGTAGCGGCCCACGGGCGGAGATCGGGTTGCCCGGCGGTTCCCGACCAACCCAACGGGACGAAGGAGGCTCAGGCGGGCCGCTGGGTGGTCAACATTTCGCCGCTCAGTGGTGATATTTTCTCCACCGGCGGCGAGGCCAAGGCACCCATTCGCCAGAGCGCATCGATCGGGAGCGCCCAGAGGCGGTCCCCGAAGGGAAGGCCAACGGACCCGGTGTAACACACCACGCCGGCCATGAAGCGGTCGCCGAGCGCGTCTCTCAGTGCTTCGAGCCCCTTGAAGTCTGAACCGCCGACGGACGCCGCAGCCTTTACTTCGATGCCCGCGAGCCGTCCGTCGCGCGCCTGGAGGATGATATCCACTTCGAGGCCGCCGTGGGTGCGGAAGAAGGAAAGGCGCGGTTGGACGGCGCTCCAGGCCGATTGCTTGCGCACTTCGTTGAGCACGAACGTTTCCAGCACCGGGCCGAGGGCATCCGGACCGGCGCGAGAGGACGGCGTGCTTGCACCGAGGAGATGTGCGAGCAGGCCGCTGTCGCTGAAGCTCTGGCGCGGACTGCGCACTGCTTGCTCATCCATGCTGTTGGACCAGGCCGGGAGGGGTTGGAGCGTGAAGGTCTGGGTGAGCAGGGTGATGTAGCGCCTCAGCGTTGTGTTCGGGATGCCCATCGTCCGCGAGATGTCGGCCGCGTTGACCTGCGAACTGGCGCGCGTGGCGAGGACCTGCAACAAGCGGGGGAGTTGGGTGAGGCCTTCGATGCTCGCCAGATCGCGGATGTCGCGGTACAGCAGCGTGGTGATGTAGGCGTCGAACCAGCGTCGCCGGGCGGAATCCGTCGCCCGCGTGAGCACCTCCGGGAAGCCGCCGCGCAGCGCGAGGCGCAGCACTTCATCGCGGCCCAGGTCCGAACGGTAGGGCGCGAGAGGGACAGCAGCGAACAGGAGGTCTACGAAGCCCTCGCGGACGCCTTCGATTTCGCCCTGTGAGAGCGGCCAGAGAGTCACGATCTCCATCCGCCCGGCGAGCGAGTCGGAGAGGTCTGGCAGAAGGAAGACATCGGCCGAGCCAGTGAGGAGGAAGCGGCCGGGCCGCCGGTTGCTATCCACCTCCAGCTTAAGAACGACGAAGATTTCAGGTGCGCGCTGCACTTCGTCGATGACGGCGAAAGGTCCGAGGCCGCCGATGAAGCCCACCGGGTCGCGGCGCAAGGCGTCGAGCGTGGCGGGGTCGTCGAGCGTGACGACGGCCGAGGCATCCCGGGCGGCCGCCACCTGCTGGACAAGCGTAGATTTGCCGGATTGCCTCGGCCCGTTGACGAGCACGACGGGCGTATCGCCCAGCGCTTCGTTGACGGCGGCGGCGAGGTGGCGCGTAATCATGGTCAGATTATGACCGATCGCCGGTCAAATTACCACCACCATACGGTCAAGATTTGACCACATGATGGTCAAATTTTGACCACCGCGCGGGGAGTCAACGGACTATTTCGACCGCCACGCCCGTTCGATCGTCCCCCCGCCAAGCACATCGTCGCCGCCGTAGAGGCAGATGGACTGGCCAGGCGTGAGCGCGCGCTGGCGGCGGTTGAAGCGAAGTACGGCCCGCTCGCCATCCACTTCGAGGAGCGTCGCGGCGGCCGGTTCGGCCTTGTAGCGCGCCTTCGCCTGCAGGGAGGCCCCAATGGCAGGCGGCTCGCCGGCGAGCCAGCGGGGGGAGCTGAATTCGGCGGTATCGGTGAACAGGTCCTCTTCCGGGCCGATGGTCACCATATTGCGGAAGGGGTCGATAGCGGTCACGTAGCGCGGTTCGCCGACGGCAACGCCGAGCCCCTTACGCTGCCCGAGCGTATACGCGGAGATGCCCTGGTGGGCCCCGAGCAGGCCGCCATCGTGGCCGCGCAGCTCGCCCGGCGGCGTTTCTACCCGCGCCTGCACGAACGCCCGGTAGTCGTTCCCCGGCACGAAGCAGATCTCGACGCTATCGGGCTTGGCCGCTACATCAAGCCCGAGCCGGGCCGCTTCCGCGCGCACTTCATCCTTGCGCAGGTGCCCAATCGGCAGGAGGAGCTTGCCGAGCTGTTCTTGCTGGAGCATGTAAAGCACGTAGCTCTGGTCCTTGCCAAGATCGACACCACGCAACAAGCGGTGGCGCGCACGCGAATCGTGAACCGCGAATCGTGGATCGTGAACGACCCGCGCGTAGTGCCCAGTGGCCACAAACTGGGCGTCGAGCGCGGGCAGCCGTTCGAGCAGCGCCCGGTACTTGATGTGCTCGTTACAGCGGACGCACGGGTTTGGCGTGCGGCCGGCGGCGTATTCGGCGACAAAGTTATCGACGACAGTCTTGCGGAAACGCTCCTCGAAGTTCATGACGTAGTGGCGGATGCCGAGTTGGCCGGCCACGCGGCGGGCGTCGTCGGTGTCTTCCACGCTACAGCACTGCTGGTGGCCGCTCAGTTCGTCCGGGCGTTCCTCGGTCCAGAGGCGCATCGTCACGCCGATGACTTCGTAGCCCTGTTCCACGAGGAGGGCGGCGGCGACGGAGCTATCTACCCCCCCGGACATACCCACAACAACGCGCGATCCGATCAATGTGCTACGATCTCCCCGGCGAGCGGCCGGACGCGCCTCTGAGGCACGCCAGAAAAGGGTCGAAACTGGATTCTGAAGCGTTGGCCCACCGGGCCATTGATGTCCTTTCGGATAGGCAGGCACTCGATATCGTGCTCCTCGATATTTCGCGCACGTCGAGCTTCACGGACTACTTCGTGATTGTCACGGCGCAGTCGCCTCTCCACTTTAACGCACTGGCGGACCACCTGGAACGTGAACTGGCCACAGAAGGCCACGATCTCCGTCACAAGGAAGGCTCGTCGGGGAGCGGCTGGCTGCTGCTCGACTTCGTGGACCTGATCGTCCACGTCTTCACGCCGGACAAGCGCGAGTATTACCGGCTGGAAGAACTCTGGGGACGAACCACGCCGGTCGTGCGCTTTACCGGCTAAGATCGGCGCCGCCGCTACTTGGTCACTTCGAATCGCCACGAGACGAGCTGCTTCGGCGGCTCGTTTGGGTTGCTCGGGTTCTGGACGGAGACGGCGGCCGTGTGACGGCCAACGGGAAGACCCTCCTTCGGGGCGTAGCAGAGGCGGCCGCCGGTCGGGCTGTCCCGGCTCGCGACCAGGACGGTCAGCTTCTCCGTGACCTCAGCGCCATCGACGGCGACGCGGAACCAGAGCACGTTCTGCGGAAGGTCGGTGAAATCCGCCTCGACGCAGACGCCACGGGGCCGCTCCGGGTTGGGCGACTGCGAATCGAGCTGGGTGATTGCCTGGCCGTTCGCCGGTGTGATGCCCTTGACGTTGCCGCCGAGCTTTGGCGCCGGGCCCGGATAGGGTTGCGAGTCGGGCGTCGGCGTGGGCTTCGCCTCTTGCGTGGGGCCCGCCGCGGCCGCCGTTTGCGTCTTACGGTTGCCGGCCGCCGTCAGCGGCGACGGAGATGAGTCCGCACCGTCGCCCGGCGGCGGCGTTTGGGCGCCATCGCCGCAGGCGGCCGTCACCACGGTGGTGACAAGCACCCCGCAGAGCAACACGGCGAAGGCGGCGGAGAGACGTCGGATGGTCACGAATATCGAGGCTAGCATTCGCCTTTCCCCCGGGCGAGCGCCAGGTACGCCTTCGCTTTACGGCGCCGCCGTTCGCAAGGTGGCGGAAACCACCCGGAGGATGTTATGAACCACCACGAATCGAACCCTGAGCCCGAAGTGACCGCGGCCAGCGCCGAGGAATCCAGCGCCGGGGAATCCGCCGGCGAGGCAGCCGAACTGCGCGCCGCCCTCGCCGAACAGGAACGGCGCTGGCAGGCGAGCGAAGCGGCGCGCCGGGCGACCGTCGAACGGCTGCGGCTCGTGCTGGTTGCGTCAGAGCCCGCGCTCCGCCCGGAGATGGTGACTGGCGAGACGGCCGAAGAAGTGGAAGCGAGTTTCGCGGCGGCGCGAGAGCTCGTGGCGGAGGTCCGCGAAGCGGTGCGGCGGACCTCCATCGCGGCGATACCGGCCGGAGCGCCGGGCCGCGCCAGCCTCACGCCGCCAAGCGCGATCGAGAAGATACGCGCCGGCCTGGCTCGTATCGCCTCCTAAGACTTTGCCGCCAAGAGGCCAAGATCACCAAGATGGCTTTCATGGCCCGCCTGGCGACTTTGGCGTCTTGGCGTCCAATTGTGTCTTGGCTTAGACGCGCGCCCAGTCGTTCGTGCTGAAGATGTCCTCGTCCCAGTGGCTTCGTTCGCCGAGGCCGAGGCGCCAGCCGGCGACGGCGCCGATCATGGCGGCGTTGTCGGTGCAGTAGCGCGGTTCGGGGATGCGCACCGGGGCCGGGCTGCGCCTCCGCAGCTCATCACGGAGCCGCTGGTTCGAGGCAACGCCGCCGCCGAGCAGCACGTCGGCCGCACCGAGTTCCCGCGCCAGCCGCGAAACCTTGCCGCTCACGACATCC
>JANXYE010000540.1 GCA_025350285.1 Chloroflexota bacterium | reverse complement strand
GCGGCGGCCATCGGCTCTTCGATGAGGAAGCAGGCGCGCGCGCCTGCGTTGAGCGCGGCGTCGTGGACGGCCCTCTTTTCGACCTCCGTCACGCCGCTGGGGATGCCGATCACCACCCGTGGCTGGGCGAGGAACGTACGGTCGTGCACCGCCCGGATGAAATAACTGAGCATCTTTTCGGTCACTTCGAAGTCAGAAATGACGCCGTCGCGCAGTGGCCGCACGGCGACGATGTTCGCGGGGGTGCGCCCGACCATACGCTTCGCCTCCGCGCCGATAGCGAGGATCTTCTTGGACGTCCGGTCGATCGCGACAACTGAGGGCTCGTCGATCACGATGCCGCGGCCTTTGACCATGACCAGCGTGTTCGCTGTGCCAAGGTCAATAGCGATATCGTGCGAGAGGAACCCGAACAGGTTCGAGAACGGCCGGAAGATGCCCAAGGTAGATCCGTGAGGCGGGACTGGCCCGCCCGGTGACGAGCGTGCGCGCGCAACCAAGTATACGCGCCATCACGGCAGGCTGCGACTACCCGCCGACTTAACGCTTCGTGATTGGTGACGTGCTCTTACGAAGCAGCTGAATCAACTCGACCCACCGCACTTCAGGCCGCCGGTCAGTCCGGGGGCGGCTCCGCGGCGGCGGGCGTGGGGATTGCCGCTGATCCCTCCTCCAGGATTCGCCTGAACGTTGCCTCGTCCACGGTCTGCACGCCCAGCTTCTGCGCCTTCGCCAGCTTCGTCCCGGCCTTCTCGCCGACGACAAGGAAGCTCGTCACCTTCGAGAGGCCGCTGCCCACCTTGCCACCGAGGTCGCGGATCCGGTCTTCGGCGGCCTCGCGAGACATCGACTCCAGGGTCCCGGTCACGACGATGGTCAGCCCGGCGAGCAGGTCGCTGGCGGCGATTGGCCCTTCCTGTCGCGGGTTCACTCCGGCAACCCGCAGCCGCCTGACGACGTCCCGGTTGCTTTCGGTCGCGGTCCATTCGGCGATCGCGCGGGCGACGATCGGGCCGATGCCGTCGATCTCCCGCAGTTGCTCCTCCTTGGCCGCGAGCACGCCATCGAGCGACTCGAGCGCGGCCGCGAGCAAGCGTGCTGTCTCAAAGCCAACATGGCGGATGCCGAGTGCGAAGAGGACGTTGGGGAGCGGCCGCGACTTGCTCTTTTCGATGCCCGTCAGCAGGTTTTCGGCCGACTTGCTGAGGACGCCCGCTTTCGTGACGAATTCGTCTATCTTCGTAAGACGTTCCTTGTTGAGATCGTAGATGTCGGCGACAGCGCTCGCGAGGCCCGCGTGGTAGAGGGCGTAGGCCGTCCGTTCGCCGAGTCCTTCGATGTCCATCGATGAGCGTCCGGCGAAGTGTTCCAGGAGCCGCACGAGTTGCGCTGGGCAGGCCGGGTTCGGGCAGTAGACCGCCGCTTCGGCCGGGTCGCGTTTCACCGCCGTGCCGCAAGACGGACAGGTGGTGGGCATTTCGAAGACGGTTTCGTCCCCGGTGCGCAGGCTGAGGACGGGCGCCACCACCTGGGGGATGACCTCCCCGGCGCGTTGCACGATCACGGTGTCGCCCGCGCGGATGTCCTTGCGATGGATGTCGCCCTCGTTGTGTAACGTCGCAAGGCTTACGGTCGCGCCGCCGACGACAACCGGTTCGAGCACGGCGAACGGCGTGAGCACGCCGGTACGGCCCACGTTGACGGCGATCTCGCGCAGCTTCGTGGTGCGCTGTTGCGGGGGAAACTTGTAGGCCGTCGCCCAGCGAGGCTCGCGGCCGGCCACGCCGAGCCGTTCCCAGTCACGCACGTCGTCCAGTTTCAGGACGGTGCCGTCGATGTCGTAGTCGAGCCGCTCCCGCTGGCCGCCCCACCACACGATGCGCTCGTAGGCTTCGTCGAGGGTCTGGTGGAGGCGGGCTTCGGGGTTCACGTTGAAGCCCATCCCGCGCAGCCAGAGGAGCGTTTCGTGGTGCGAGTCCGGCCGGGCGCCATCCACCCAGCCCACCTGGTACATGAACATCGCGAGGGGCCGTCCGGCGGTCACTTCTGGGTCCTTCTGACGGACCGAGCCGGCGGCCGCGTTGCGCGGGTTAGCGTAGAGCGAGAAAGGCTTCTTCGCGTCACGTTCGCGCTCGATATTCGCCTCGCCAATGGCGGCGTTCATGGCCTCGAATCCAGCCTTACTCATGTAGACTTCGCCCCTAACCTCCATGCGTAAGGGCACGTCACCCTTGAGCTGCTTTGGAATGGTGGCAATCCTGCGAAGGTTGGCGGTCACATCCTCGCCGCGCCGCCCGTCGCCGCGAGTTGCGCCCTGGACGAAGCGGCCGTTCTCGTAGACGAGGGCCATCGCCAGGCCGTCGATTTTCGGTTCGCTCACGAGCGGAAACGTCTCGCTGCCGACGCGTTCGGCCACCCGCCGGTGCCAGGCTCGTAGCTCGTCGATGTTGAACGTGTTCCCGAGGCTGAGCAGCGGGAGGCGGTGCTCGACAGTCTCGAAGGTCGTGAGCGGCGCCGCGCCCACGCGTTGGGTGGGCGAATCGGGCGTGATGAGCTCCGGGTACTCGCCTTCGATAGCGCGCAGTTCGTTGATGAGCTCGTCGTAGACGGCGTCCGGCACCTCCGGCGCGTCGAGTTCGTAGTACAGGCGGTTGTGATAGTTGAGGGTC
>JANXYE010000539.1 GCA_025350285.1 Chloroflexota bacterium | reverse complement strand
CCAACTGCTCGACGGCCTCCTGGCGGACGCCTTCCCCGGTGCGACCGCTCCCTCTCCCGCCGCCTCCCTCGCGCAGACCGGGCACCGCTTCCTGGTCGCATGGTTGGATGAGGACGAATTGGTGGGCGGCATGGAATGGGGCGCCGAAGAGGGTGTGGCGTGGTTCGATCGGCTTGCCAGCGAACGTGTGGGCGCGGGGCGGGCGCTCGTGCACGAAGTGGAACGCCAGGCGCAGGAAGCAGGCTGCCGCTACATCCGCTGCACGACCACGGATACGGGATCTCTCCCGCACTATTTCGGGAGGATGGGTTACCTGCCCATAGGCCGTGAAACCGGCCCGCCGCCGCAGCTCCGCATGGAGAAGCGGCTGCCGCTGCTCACGGTGCGGGAACAGCGACGGTCCGATGCGGCGGCGATCGCCGAACTTACGGGGGAAGAGGCGTGGCCGTTCGAGCAGGGCGTCAGGCCGGGCTGGTTCGTGCTCTCCGATGGCGAACGCGTGGCCGGTGCGGTTAGCGTGCGGGACGCGGGCGGCGGAGTGGCGGCGGTGAGACCGCCCGCACTGGCCGAGGCCTACCAGCGCCGAGGGATCGAGGTGTGGATGCTGGAGCGGGCCGCTCTCTACGCCCGCACCAACGGATTCCACACGATCGAGGCGCCAGCCGGGCCGGAACTGGACCGGCTCGGCCGGGACCTCGAAGAGCGGCGCTGGTGGCCGCGCGGGAACGTCTACCGCCGTTCGCTGGCCGACGAGCCGATAGAGGAGTGACGCCTACTCATCGAACGAACGGTCGATGCGGCGGAAGCGGGCGGCGATGAACGGGCGGGCCTCTTCGTGGGTGATGATGTAGAGCTGTTGTTCGCGGATGGCCTTCACGATCATCGGCGCGACCTGCTCGACATCGATCACGCGCCCGGCCTGCGAGCGGCCCTCCTCATCGCCGCTGCCCGCGGGAAGGAGCGGCAAGCCTGCGCCAAGCTCTTCCGGCCGGTTGCGCCCGGAGTGGTTGATGTTCGTCTCGACCCGCATCGGGCAGAGCACGGACGCGCCGATGCCGTGCGGGCGCAGTTCCCGGAAGAGGCATTCCATCATCGCCACGACACCGTATTTGGTCACGCAGTAGACGCCGAGACCATCGTTCGCAACGAGACCGGCGAACGAGGCCGTGCTGAGGATGTGCCCGCCCTGGTCCTGCGCGATCATGCGCGGGACGAAGACTTCGACTCCGTGGATGGGCCCCCAGAGGTTCACGTCCATGAGCCACTTCCAGTCGTTGTGGGACATCGACGCTATCGGCCCGGCGACGGCCACACCCGCGTTGTTGAAGAGGACGTGGCAGGCGCCGAACTTCGCCCAGGTGGCATCGGCGAGGGCCTGCACGTCCTCCAGCTTGCTGACATCGGTACGGACGCCGATGCACTCCCCGCCGAGCGCGGCGACCTCGGGCACGGCCCGGTCCAGCGCGGCCTGCTCGATATCGGCGAGAACGACCTTCATGCCCTCGCGGGCGAGGGCCTTCGCCGTTGCGAAGCCGATCCCGCTCGCCCCGCCAGTAATGACCGCGACGCGGCCCGCGAACTCGTCCATCTGTCGTGCCTCCTGAATTGGGTTGGAGGCGTAGTCTAGCGCCGGACGGCGAACACGGTCAGGCGGCGTCTTCCAGGGCGGGCGGGCGGGCGATGCCGGGCTTCCCTTCGAGGTAACGGCGAAGCCGCGTTACAGATGCCCGGCGGCTGTTAGCCCTCGCCGCCTTCCTCGCGATGGAAGGCTTCGTAAAGCAGATCGGTGCCGCGGGCGACGTGGCGGCGGACCGCGTCCTGAAGCGCCCCCGCTTTCCAGCGGACCCGCTCGGCATCAAGAGTGCCGCCGAGCACGGCCGCCTCCACCTCATTGGTGAGGCCGCGCGCATCGTCGATGAGGAGGGGGTGTTCGAGGCGCAAGGCGCGGACCTTGGAGTGCAAACCGGGCTTGGCGTCCACCATCTGTTCCAGCGTCCCGCCGGGAGCCTCCGAAGCGCGCTGGTGGCGGACGAGAATGTCGTGCAGCCCACCGAGGGCCGCAGCCACATCCGCTCCCCAGCCAGGGCGGTCGGCGGGAGATGTCAGCGCGTCGTCGAGCAACTGGCGCGCTTCCCGGAATGCGTCGTGGCCGCTCACGCGCGGGGCGGTGGAAACGGTGCTCATGGCGGCCTCCAATGGAGCGTAGCGTGCGTGGATCATACACATCGGCGGACGCGAATCCTACAGCGCCGTGGTCCGGCATGGGGCATAGGGCGGGGCTCGCGTAGCATCGGGGCATGGAAATCACCTGGCTCGGCCGCACCTGCTTCCGCATCAAGGGACGCGAAGGCGTGGTCATCACGGATCCGTGCCCGCCCGAGAGCGGCTACAAACTGACGAAGCTCGACGGCGATGTGGTGACGATGAGCCGGCGGGACGACCCGGCATTTTCGTACCGGCAAGCGGTCCGAGCGGAGGCGAAACTGCTGGATACGCCGGGCGAATTCGAAGTGGGCGGCATCCTGGTAACGGGCGTGGCGTTAAAGCGCACGGACGGCGTCCGCAACCTCGCGTTCGTGATCGAAATGGACGGGATCAAGGTGGCACACCTCGGTATCCCGCAGGGAGTGGGGCCGCAGGTGGCCGTGGACGACCTCAAAGGCGTGGACATCCTCCTCCTGCCAGTGGGCGGCACGAACTCACTAACGCCGGCTGCGGCGGCGGACATCATGAACGCGATCGATGCCCGTGTCGCCATCCCGATGAACTACAAGACGGCATTCGAGACGGCCGACGTGGATCCGCTGGAGCGCTTCCTTAAGGAAACCGGCGCCAAGCCAGAGCCGCAGGCGAAGTTCCAAATCACCAGGTCCCAGCTCCCGGCCGAGCTCACCATGGTCGTGCTCGACCCGAAGGCGTAGCTCGGGCAGACGGCCTACGCGAAGTTCCGCTCCTGTGTTGGTTGGAGCGAGTCTAGCCGCTGGAGCGTCGGGCGATTGCCGCTGTCCCCGCTCAGGGACCGTTCGTAGGCGCCGAGAAGCGAGAGGATGAGGTCTTCGAGGCGCGTTCGGGTCCATTGGCCGTTGCGGCGTTCCGGGCCGGCGTTGGCGGCGGAATGGGCCGAGCCGGCCGCCGAAATGGAGATGCTCAGGTGCCAGCGTGGCGCGCCCATTCGCCGCCGCTCGGCCAGGCTGAGTGTGAGCGAATGTAGGGCATCCACGATGATCGAGAATGCGGGCGTTTCTTCGCCGAGCTCGGGGAGTGGGCTGACGGTCACCGTAGGAGTTTCGCCATAGATTTCGGCGATGTCCGCCACGGCGGCCAACGCCCATTCGTGGAGCGTGACCAGGAGGCGGAACTGAGAATCGAAGTCGTGTGCGCTCGTGAGGCGACCCACCTGGCGCCGCTCGGTCCACGTGTCGCGCAGCGACTGGACCCGGCTGGCGAACGTGTCGTGTTTCACCATACCCGGCCCCCGGAGAGCTGAAGCATGTCCGCTGCCCCCTACTGGCCACCGCCAGCATATTCAGGCACGAATGCCGGGGTGGAATCGCCGGCCACTTTTGGGCCAGGCGTGAACGAGTAGGCCATCTTGAGAAGGAGCGGCGCGGCAATCGTTGTGACAACGGTCATCACGATGGCGATGGAGAAGACGCTCTGGTTCACCAGCCCTTCGGCAAGGCCCACCGAAGCGACCACCAGTGCGATTTCTCCGCGTCCGACCATTCCCGCGCCGACCTTGATAGATGTAGAAGTTGATTCGCCGCAGAGGCGTGCAACGCCTCCGCAGCCGATGAGCTTCGTGGCCAGCGCGACCGCCACAACGGCGGCGCACAGCCACGGTGAGGTGAGTAAGTCGTCAGCGGTCACGTAGGATCCGATGAAGACGAAGAAAATTGGGATGAAGAGCGAGTAGCCGAGTTGACTCACAGGCTTTGTGATGGCGTGGCCGAGGTCCGTGCGGGAGAGCAAGACGCCGGCGAGGAAGGCTCCGGTCACATCG
>JANXYE010000196.1 GCA_025350285.1 Chloroflexota bacterium | reverse complement strand
GCTCGCCGGCGTGCTGTCGCGCTTCGCGCTCGAAGCCTTTGCCTCGGCTGAGGATGCGCCGGCGCTTGTGATCACCATGTTCGGCGCGTTGCTCGTGGGACGAAGATTGTGGCCAAGGTACGCGGTGCCGGGCGTGCTCGTCGCCGGGATCGCCGTCGCCGCTCTCCAGGGGGACCTCCACCTCGGCCAGGTGGAGTGGTCGTTGGCGCAGCCGGTCTGGACGAACCCGTCGTTCAGCCTGAGCGCGATGTTCGGGCTGGCGCTGCCCCTGTTCGTGGTGACGATGGCCTCGCAGAACCTTCCCGGCGTGGCGACCCAGCGAGCGGCGGGGTACGACATCCCCGTCTCGCCCGTGGTAACGGTCACGGGCGGCATGACCGTCCTGCTGGCCCCCTTCGGCGCATTCTCGTTCAACCTTGCGGCGATTACGGCGGCCATTTGCCTTGGCCGCGAGGCGCACCCGGACCCGGCGCGGCGGTATATCGCGCCGGTGAGCGCGGGGCTGCTCTATTTGGCCGTCGGCCTGCTCGGCGGGGCGGTAACCGGCCTGCTCATCGCCTTCCCTCGCGAGCTCGTGATTTCGGTCGCCGGGCTGGCCCTGCTCGGAACCATCGCCGCCGGCCTCTCGACGGCGTTGAAGGACGACGGCGGCCGGGACGCGGCCATCATCACGTTCCTCGTGACGCTTTCGGGCGTCGAACTGCTCGGGGTCGGGTCCGCGTTCTGGGGGGTGGTGGCAGGCGGGGTGGCGCTGCTGGCGGGGCGCTGGCGGGCGAGCTGACGGCGAGGTGAGTGGACGTTGGCGCGGGCTTACCCCATAGCCGCGGCGAGCAACCGCTCATCGACCACCGACGGACGCCGCCTGAGCCGCTCCACCGGGGCCGATAGTCGCGAACGCGCGACCGCCCGAATCCCCGCCCCCTGATCGACGCCGACGCGACCACGCCGCGGCCGCCCGCTACACTGCGCAGATGCCCGACTCCTCTCCCCTGCGCGCCCGCCGCGACGCCCTCGCTCGCGCCTGGGCCGAGGCCCACGACGGGCCCGTGGTTGTCGCCGCCGGGCTGCCCGTGCCGATCGCCGGGACGGACCAGTTCCACGATTTCCATGCCCATGGCGAGTACGTCTACCTGGCCGGGGCGGCTATCCCGGGGGCGGCGCTCGCCTTCGACCACGCGGACGGCTGGACCCTGTTCGTGCCGGTCGCTTCGCAGGACGAGCGCGTCTGGGTGGGAAGCGGTGAGAGCATCGAGGCGGCCGCCGCCGCCTCGGGTGTCGAGCGCGTGCTGCCATCCTCGCGGCTCGGGGGCTGGTTCGAAGCGCGCCGGGGGGAACCGATCGCGCTGCTCGGCAACCGCGACATCACCCACCACGCCGAAGGCTATGGCATAGAGAATTGGGCCGCGCTCGAGGTCGATATCGACGGGTACGCGAGCCACCAGCTCTCGGTCATCCTTTCCGATGGGCGGAGGGCGAAGGACGAATCCGAACTCGCGCTCATGCGCGGCGCCGCACACGCCACACTTGCCGGGCATCTCGCGGCGCTGCGCCTCAGCCGCTCCGGCATGACGGAACGCCAGCTCCAGGTGGAAGTCGAGGCCGAGTTCTTCCGCGCCGGAGCGGCGCGGACGGCCTACGGCTCGATCGTCGGAGGAGGGCCGAACGCCGCCGTGCTGCACTTCTCGCCAACCTCGCGCCCGTTCGCAGATGGCGAACTCGTGCTCATGGACGCGGCGGCCGAGTGGGGCGGCTACGCGGCCGATGTCACCCGCTGCTGGCCGGTCTCGGGCCGGTTCGAGGGCATCCAACGGGACCTCTACGAGCTTGTCCTGGAGGTCCAGCGGAACGCCATCGCGGGCGTCCGACCGGGCAAGGAGTACCGCGAGTTGCACATGGAAGCAGGCCTCGGCATCGCCGCCGGGCTGGCGGACCTCGGATTGCTGCGCGGCGCGCCTCAGGACCTGGTCGAGCGCGACGCGCACGCGATCTTCTTCTGTCACGGGCTCGGGCATATGCTCGGACTGGCGACGCACGACGCCGGCGGCTGTCTCGCCGGGCGTACGCCATCCGACCGCTTCGGCCTGAAATGGCTGCGGGCTGACCTCCCGCTCGAAGCAAATTATGTCGTAACGATCGAGCCCGGCATCTACTTCATCGAGGCGATCCTTGGTGACCCGGCCGTCCGCGAGAAGTACCAAACCGAGGTGAACTGGGAGCGCGTGGATGCACTCAAGGCGTTCGGCGGGATCCGCATCGAGGACGACGTGCGCGTGACCGCCGACGGCGCCGAGGTGCTCACGAGCGCAATCCCCAAACAGATCGATGAAATCGAAGAACTGCGGCGCGAGGGGCTCGTCGCCCATGCCTGAACGAAGCCCGCGGGAGCGTCCATGAAGCCTTTCGAGTCGATCACGATCGAGCAGGTCGCGAAGTTCCCGCGCCCGGGGCTTGTCATCCCGATGCGGCTCGGGTTCACGCCCGATAGCTCGGCGGTCACGTACCTCCAGAGCGCCGACGGGGGACTCGCGCTCAGCCTCTGGCGCTACGACATCGCGACGGGGAAGCGGCGTGTCATCGCGGGGCCGCCACCACCACGCGTGTTCAGCCGCGACGAGGAGCTCCGGCGCGAGCGCATGCGCCTCCGCGAAGTCGGCGTCACGGACTACGCCTTCGCCCCGAAAGCGGCGGTCGAAACTTTGGTCGTGCCGATGGGCGGCGGCGTGCGTGTCTCCGTGAGCGGCGGCGAACTGCGCGACGTCCCGGGTACGCGAGACGCTATCGACCCGCGCCTCAGCCCGGATGGGACGAAACTCGCCTTCGTCCGCGACGGCGACCTGTACGTTATCGACCTCTCGACGGACGCGCTCCAGCGGCTCACGTTCGACGCTACCGAGGGCCTGACGAACGGCCTCGCCGAGTTCTGCGCGCAGGAGGAGCTGGACCGCAGCCGGGGTTTCTGGTGGGACGACGCCGGCACACGCATCGCATTCGCCCAGGCCGATGAGCGCCACGTGCCGCTCTACCCCATCGTCCATCAGGGCAAGGACGCGGTCGAAGTCGAGTACCACCGCTACCCCTTCGCGGGGGAGGCCAACGCCCAGGTCCGGCTTGGTGTCGTCGAACTCGCGGACGGCGCGATCACCTGGATGGACACCGGCGACGACCCCGATTTTTACCTCGCGCGGGCCGGGTTCGCGCCCGGCGGAAAACTCAGCGCGCAGACCCTCTCCCGCGACCAGCGGGACCTGCGGCTGGTCACGTTCGACGGCCGCGAGCAGCGCCAGCTCATCCACGAGCATTCAGAGCCGTGGCTCAATCTCGACGGCGACACGCGCTTCCAAGAGCGGTGAGATCCTCTGGAGCAGCGAGCGGACTGGCGCGCGCCACCTCTCGCTCTACAGCGAAGGCGGAGACGAAATTCGCTTGCTGAC
>JANXYE010000535.1 GCA_025350285.1 Chloroflexota bacterium | reverse complement strand
ACCACGACCCGTAGGCGGCCAGCAAGACTTTCTTCCCCCGCGCCTCCGAAAGAGAGTGGAGGTTCCCATCCAGGTCGGGGAGGGTGAAGTCGGGGGCTTCGAGCGAAGCGAGCCGCTCGGCACGCTCGGCCGCGGCCACGCCGAGGAAGGCCGCGCGTTCGTCAACGTCCAGCGCCAGGGGCCGCCCGATCAGCTCCGCGAACGCACCGAGGTCGATCCCCGCCGCTGTCACCATGTCGCCGGCCCGGGGGACCGGATAGCAAAGTTCGTCCTTGCAGAACCCCTGCGGTTTCAATTCCCACCCGAGCGCTCCCGCCAGTTCGTCCGCGGGTACACGGACGCGCGCGCCATCCGTCTCCCCGGTGACGGCATGCGCCGCCCCATTTTCGATAATCGTGAACGCTTCAGCCATTCGAAATCCCCTCCGCAACCGACTCGGTACTCGGAACTCGCAACTCGGTACTCAGATTAGACTGTAACCGCTTCCCTTGCGGTCCACACCTGTGCCCTTCGCGCCTGTCATCCAACCGAACTCTCCGAGGATCTCCTGGCTGTAGGTGACCCGTCCGGTGACCTTGTCGAGCGGCTCCGTGGCGAGAAGGAGGGCGGCCTTCGCCATCAGCTCCGAAGGTTCGCCACGCGGGTCGTCCATGCCATCGACGAGGTGGTGATAGACCGTGCCCGGCGTCGCGACGACTTGCGATGGCGAAACGCAGGTCACGCTCACACCGCTCTTGTAGACTTCGGCCGCAAGGCCCTGGGTGAACCGTTCGAGCGCGGCCTTCTCGGCCCCGTAGAGCGTGCCGCCGCGGCTGAGCAAGGCATCGTCCGCGTAAGGACCGCGGCCCGGCCCGATGGCGGCGCCGCTGGAGATGTTCACGATGCTGCCGGACTTTCGTGGGAGCATGTCCTTCAACACTTCCTGGCTGAGGTGGAAGGGCGCGTGGAAATTCACGGCGAGCGAGCGGTACCACCTGCTTACCGGGAAGTCCGCAATCGGGATGAAGTACGTGAGGGCGGCGTTGTTCACGAGCACGTCCACAGGGCCGTACTTCGCCCGCGCCTCTTCCACCAGCCGCAGGCATTCTTCCGGTTTGGAAAGATCGACGGCGATGGCGAATGCTTCGGCGCCTTTGGCGCGGATATCGGCGACCGTGGACGAAACGGAGCCGGCGAACATATGGTCACCCTCGTTTAGCGTGCGCGCGGCGCAGATAACCTTGCCGCCTTCCGCCGCGAAGAGATGCGCGATCGTCTCGCCGATGCCCCGGCTCGCGCCCGTGACGATGACGTGCTTGCCATCGAGTTTGCCCATGTCGAATCCTCCGTGGCCGTGGCGTGTTCCGACGCTCAGGCCGTTGATGGGCGCCAAAGATACGCGTACTTCAGCAACAGGGGCCACGTCATGGCGGTAATCAGGCGCCGGTCGCCGTCTGGCATCTCCTTGCGCCATTCCGTGTCTGGCTTGACGCGAATCTCTCCCTGTTCGTAGCGCATCGGGTTTCCGCCAATCGAGTGGTGCACTCCGAGGTTCACACGCTCGCTGGCGGCCCGCGCCTTCAGGCCCGCGAACGCGGCGATGCGCGCCATCTCTCGCTCCGGGTCCTTCGCCAGCTGTTCGTACTTCACGCGCAGGTAGGTCCGGTGCAGCGGCGGGGCGAGCTCCGTGGCCGCATTGGCGATCATCCACCAGGCGCCCGCCTGCCACGGCTTTGCCAGTTCGAACTGTTGCTTTCCCGCGCGCATCGGGTCGGCCTTCGTCCGGCGAGCCCACGAATAGGCCACCGCGCGGCTGTCTCGCACGAGGTGGATCACGCGCAGATCGACCTCCGGGAGGGTCGCCAGGAGCAGGCCATACATCGGATTCTTGGACGAATCGACGATGGTGTGCGCACCCGAGACCTCCTGGATGGCCCGCAAGAGCGAGAGTTCGCGCTTCGCCCAGCGGTCCCGTTGGGCGCGCAGCGTTGGGCGTGCCAGCCGGTCCCACGTGAGCGCGGGAGCGTGGCGGGATTGGAGCAGCCACTCCTGGACGCGGTCAAGCTGTTCGCCGCGCGCCGTATCCACGTGGCCAAAGGCCGCGCGGGTAACCTCCCTCCAGAAGGGGCAGTCCCGGAATGGACGGGCACACCCGCAGAACTCGTTCTCGACGAAGCCCAGACGCCAGATGTGGCGCAGCTCGCTGACGGCGCAGGCGCCG
>JANXYE010000477.1 GCA_025350285.1 Chloroflexota bacterium | reverse complement strand
CTGGACAGGCAGGCGATGCGCGCACCGATGGTCGAGGCCGACGGTGGGCGTCCCGAGTCACCAACGGCAAACGCCCAGCTGAGGACGTCCGGGGCGGTCACCCTGTCGGGCGCCTTGCCCGCCTTCCCGAAGAAGCAGGCGAGCATCCGCGAGTAGGACTCGACGGTGCGCCGCGAGCCGCTGCGTTTCTCCTTTTCGGCGAGGAAGCCGTAAAGCGCCTGCTGCCAGGCCGAGGGATCGATGTGGGTGGTCGGGAGCCGGTCATGTGATTCCATGACCGTATACATGCTCGGCTCAGGCACGAAAGCAACACACGATCGCGGCACCGTCGCTCGTGCCCTACGGCGAACGCTGTGGCCGGCGGGGCGGCCCTTGTTCCGCTTCGCAAGAACGCCGCGTAGGATTCGCGCGGGGCAGCGTCCGGCCTACGCTTCCGTCGCACGGAGACCCGGTGAGTACCGCCTACCACGCCCGTTATTTCGCCCACGAACTCACCCGGCAGCATCCGGCCGCCAGCGCCGATCGCCTCTCCATGTCCCTTTTCGACGCCTGCGTGGACTTGAACCCCCACCAGATCGACGCCGCCCTCTTCGCCATGCGCTCGCCACTCAGTAAGGGTGTGCTGCTGGCTGACGAAGTAGGCCTCGGCAAAACAATCGAGGCCGGGCTCGTCCTCTGCCAGGCGTGGGCAGAACGCCGTCGCCGACTCCTGGTCGTTTGTCCCGCGTCGCTCCGCAAGCAGTGGAGCCTCGAACTCCAGGAAAAGTTCAACCTCCCGACGGTCGTCCTCGACAGCCCGTCGTACCGGGCCGCCCAGCGATCGGGCGAGGCCGCTCCCTTCGAGGGCGGCAAGGTCGTGATTACATCCATGAACTTCGCCAGCGCGATGCAAACGGAAGTACGTGCCACCGCCTGGGATCTCGTGGTTATCGATGAAGCGCACAAGCTCCGCAACGCCTTCCGTCCCAGCAACCGGATGGGCCAACGCATCCGCTGGGCGCTCGAAGACAGGCGGAAGGTGTTGCTCACCGCCACGCCGCTGCAAAACTCGCTGTTGGAGCTGTACGGGCTTTCCACGCTGATCGATGAGCGCCTCTTCGGCGACCGCGAATCCTTTCAGGCCCAGTACATGCGACAGGGCGGCGACCTCGAAGAACTGCGCAAGCGTCTTGCGGGATTTTCCCAGCGCACCCTCCGGAACCAGGTGTTGGAGTACGTCCGTTACACCGAACGGCGTGCGATGCGCGAACCGTTCAGGCCCACCGACGAAGAGCATCGGCTCTACGAAGCGATCTCCGCCTTCCTCTCCCGCGACGACAGCTTCGCCATTCCCGTAAACCAGCGAACCCTGACGACGCTCATCCTTCGCAAGCTGCTGGCATCGTCGTCGCACGCCATTGCCGGCACGCTCGACACCATGCGCGATCGGCTCGTCCGGCTTCGCGACGGCTTGCCGCCGCCGGAATCGCTGGCGGAAGAAATCAGCGCCGCCGAGGAAATCGAAACCGAGTACGCCGACGAACAGGCGGAAGCGGAGAGCGAGTCTGACACTGGCCTGGTTTCAGCCGCCAATGAAGAATCGACGGCCGTGGCCAGTCCCACTGCCGCCCCCCAAATCGACCGCGCTCGCCTCGCGGCCGAGATCACGGAACTCGAAGGCTACGCCGCTCTCGCCCGGCGGATCGGTGTCGATACGAAGTCACGCGCCCTGCTGACGGCGCTCTCCACCGCCTTCCGCGAGATGGCGACGATGGGCGCGAACCGCAAGGCTGTAATCTTCACCGAGTCGAAGCGCACGCAGGAGTATCTGGACGCGTTCCTCCGGGCCAATGGTTACGAAGGCAAAACGGTCCTGTTCAGCGGCACGAACAGTGGCCCCGAAGCGGCCGCAATCTATGACGCGTGGGTCGCCGCCAACCGCGACTCCGGCCGCGCCTCAGGCTCCCGCGCCGTCGATTCCCGTACAGCGTTGATTGAACACTTCCGCGATAACGCCGACGTGATGATCGCGACCGAGGCCGCCGCCGAGGGTATCAACCTCCAGTTTTGCTCCCTCGTCGTGAACTACGATTTGCCCTGGAACCCGCAGCGCATCGAACAACGCATCGGACGCTGCCACCGCTACGGACAGCGGCACGACGTGGTAGTCCTCAACTTCCTCAACGAGCGCAACGAAGCCGACCGCCGCGTCCTCGAACTCTTGGGCGAGAAGTTCAATCTGTTCAGCGGCGTCTTCGGCGCGTCCGACGACGTTATCGGGTCAATCGAGTCTGGCGTGGACTTCGAGCGCCGCGTCTTGGACATCTATCAGCGTTGCCGCACCGAGGCCGAGATCGAGGCAGCTTTCCAGCGCCTCCGAGAAGAGATGGACGCCACAATCCGCGCCCGCATTGAAGAGACTCGCGAAACCCTGCTCGAACACTTCGACGAAGATGTCCACGCCCGCCTCAAGATGCGCCTCGACAACGCGACCGAGCAGATGGACCGTGTCAGCCAGCTCTTCTGGACCGTGACGCGCTATGTCCTTCGAGAGTCCGCCAGGTTCGCACCAGGGCAGGAGTTCGAGCTTGTCCAGCCTCCCAGCGGGACCGTGAAGCCCGGACACTACCGCCTGATTTCGAAGCGCGACGCCAACGTCCCCGGCGAGTTTCTCTACCGGCTCTCAAGCCCGCTCGGCGAATACGTCCTGGAAACGGGCAAGGCGTTGCCTACGCCGGTGGCCGCGCTCACCTTCAATATCAGCGGGCGCGGGACGAAGATCGCCGATGTCGCGCGGCTGCGCGGGCGCGAAGGCTGGCTGACGTTGCGGCGACTCATCATCGATTCGTTCGGCCGCGAGGAACACCTGCTCTTCTCCGCCGTGGACGATGCCGGGAAGACGCTGGACCAGGAGGCGTGCGAAAACCTCTTCCGCTGCGACGCCAATGTGAGCGCCACGAGCGAGTCACTTCCCTCCGGCCGGCTGCAACGCGACGCAGAACGCCACGCCGCGGCAACGGTCACCAAAGCGCTCGAATCGAACAACGCCGCGTTCCTCCAGGAGCGGGAGCGTCTCGAACGTTGGGCCGACGACAAAGTGGCCGGCGCGGAACGCGAACTCGCTGATACGAAAGCCCGCATCCGCACGCTGAACCGCGAAACCCGCCACGCCGCGACCACCGAAGAGCAACGCGACGTCCAGCTCAAAATTCGCGACCTCGAAAGGGACCAGCGCCGTAAGCGTCAGGCCATCTTCGACGTGGAGGACGACATCTTCGCGAAGCGGGATGAACTCATCGGTCGCCTCGAACAGCGCATGAAACAGCAAACTCAGAGCCAAGAGCTCTTCACTATCCGCTGGCGCGTGGTCTGAGGGCGACATGCGAGCCGCCTTCCCTTTAGAATCTGCCCGCACCGCAGCATTGGGGAGCGTGCCACTTGCCCGAATCCAACCTCGATAAGCTCAAACGTCTGCTGCGCGAACTCTTCATGTTCGACCAGGCGGACCTCGACTTCGGCATCTACCGGATCATGAACGTCCGGCGGGACGAGATATGCCAGTTCCTCGACCGAGATCTGCTGCCGCAGGCGCAAGCGGCCCTCTCCGCGATGGGCGACGTGGGCCGCGCCGCCAAGACCGAGGAACTCGCGAAGCTCGAAGCGTCTATCCGGGCTGCACAGATGAGCCCCGAGGATTCGCCGGCCGTCCGGAAGCTCAAGGACGAACTCGCCGCCAGCCCGGATGCCGCCGCCGCCGAACAGGATGTCTACAACCACCTCTTCAACTTCTTCCGGCGCTACTACAAAGACGGCGACTTCATCTCCCAGCGCCGCTACAAGGAGGGCGTCTACGCCATCCCCTACGAAGGCGAGGAGGTCAAACTCCACTGGGCCAACGCCGACCAGTACTACGTCAAGAGCAGCGAACAGTTCCGCGACTACACCTTCCTCCTCGCCGATGGCCGCCGCGTCCACTTCAAGCTGACCGAGGCCGACACGGAGCGGAACAACAATCGCGCCGCCGCCGGCAAGGAGCGCCGCTTCATCCTTTCGGGCGAGGCCCCGGTTGTTGAGCGAACCGGGGAGCTGCTCATCCGCTTCGAGTACCGCTCGGATGAAGAGAGTCGCCGGCGCGAGGCCATCGACCGCGCGACGGTCGAGACCATCCTTGCCGCTCCCGCCGCGGGACGGTTGTTGTTCCGCTCCGTGTCGGCTTCGGTTAGCTTGAAGTGGACTCGCCGCCCGTCGCTCAACTGGAAGGTGTAGTCCCGGAACTGCTCGCTCGTCTTGATGTAGTACTGGTCGGCGT